>CAZEFS010000016.1:1800-2107 GCA_964511545.1 uncultured Opitutales bacterium | reverse complement strand
AAGGTCTGGGATGAGAATTTCAATTGCGGTATGGGGGTTGCGGTAGCGCACAGCCCGTATAGTGGCTGCCCAGGCAGCTGCTCCGCCATCCACAAGGTCGTCCCTGGCAACGGAGGTAATCACCGCGTGCTTTAGGCTCATTTTGAAAATGGCATCGGCAACGCGGGCAGGCTCTCCGATATCCACCGCTTGGGGCCGCCCTGTCTGTATGGCGCAAAACGTACAAGACCGTGTACAGACGTTCCCTAAAATCATCACTGTAGCTGTGCCCCGAGACCAGCATTCCCCCATATTGGGGCACTGGGCA
>CAZEFS010000016.1:0-1790 GCA_964511545.1 uncultured Opitutales bacterium | reverse complement strand
GGGCACTTTGGCACACGGTGTGTAGCTGATGGGTATCCACCAGCTCTCTTACTGCCTTGTAGCCAGGCCCTGTAGGGAGCTTGGCTCTGAGCCATTTAGGCTTTTGGGTCTTTTCTAGTATTGCATCAGCCATAGGGAGGACCTTTTTCAAAAATTTTCCAAAACTCACCATGGACCATAGGCTCAAGCCTTTCAACCGTAAAATGCGACTGCAGGGCCTCTTCTACAGAAGTGACTCCTCCTTCCTCCCGAGGTATCCCGCAAGGAATAATGCCTTCAAAGGGCGTGAGGTCATTACAGACATTGATCGCAAACCCGTGATAAGCCACCCAATGCCTTACGGCAACACCTAGGGCAGCGATTTTTTTATTCCCTAGCCAGACCCCTGTTTTTCCTGGGCAGAGGCTAGCCGTTAGCCCTAAATTTGCAAGCACAGCTAAGACCACTTGCTCGAGACGTCGCAAGTGAGCGTGTAGGTCCGGGCGTGAGCGTAAGTCCATAATCGCATACGCTACAAGCTGCCCAGGGCCGTGGTAAGTGATATCTCCGCCGCGGTTTGTCTCAGCTAGGGTTATTCCTTTTTCTTTCAGGGTAGATGGAGGCCACAAGAGGTGCTCTTTACTCCTTAGGCGTCTACTGATAGTAAAAACAGGCGGATGTTGGACAAAAATGAGCGTATCATCTACTTTAGTCTGAATCCGCTTGTCTACTAGCTCTAGCTGCCTAGAGAGTGCAGTAGGGTAATCCACTAGGCCCCAGTATAACGTTGAAGGCATATGCGGTAGCCTTAAAGAGCGCTTAAGGTTTGTTTGTACCGTAGGATACCCTCCGCTAGGGCAAGAGCGAGCTTTTCCCTGTGGGCCTGGTTTGCGATATACTGGGCCTCTTCCAAATTGGACAGAAAACCACATTCTACAAGGACCCCTGGACAAGAAAGATCTTTCAGTACAGCAAAGCGGGCTTTCTTAATGCCTCTATCCAGGTTTTTGAGGTCCTTTACTACTTGGGTATGAAGACAATAGGCCAGAAAAGCATTCCAGGCGTTCTGACTATTGCCTGGATAGGTCTGTTGATCTATCGCTTCTAGGATAGCTCTGCCACTAGAGGGCTGATTTTTTCCAGGCAAAATATACGTTTCTATGCCTTTAATATGCTGGGTGACATTTCCTCCCACGGCATTAAAATGAATACTGATAAATACGTCGGCCTTCAGGGCATTTGCTTTTTCAGTACGTTGAGCTAAGGGAATAAAAGTGTCTGAGCGGCGCGTTAGAGAGACCTTGAATCCCTTTTTTTTTAGGATGCGCTCTAGGCGGAGGGCCACGTCTAGGGTCATTTGCTTTTCTTTAAGCTTAAGGGTAGTGTTTTGCGTGCCTTGGTCTTTTCCCCCATGCCCCGGGTCTAAGACGATATGATAGGCTTTAGGCCGGGGATAAAAGTGCTTTGGGGCAAGCATAGCCAAAAGTGTATATTCAAAATCTTGCTTGGTAATCCATAGCCTTTTTTTATAAGACAGAACGGGTGATCCTAAAGAGACCTTGTATGCATTCAGAATGCACTCGTTTCTATTTTCATAAAAAGAGAGGGCACGATCTCGAGTGTATAGGCTAGCGGCTTTGCCGTCTGGCTGGGTACGGTACTTTAGTTGCAGCTTGCGTGCAACTTCATCTAGGCTGACGTAGGCCCTGCCAGCAATACAAGTGTGGGCAGCCTTTAAAACAGGACAGCAGAAGCTTAAAATTAGCCCTAATACCCAAGCGCTGCGTAGAGCGGTCCCTCTTTTACCCCCG
>CAZEFS010000015.1:0-15511 GCA_964511545.1 uncultured Opitutales bacterium | reverse complement strand
AAAACTCCCTGAATCCTAGCCTTGCCTTAGCTAAACTAGACGGTAAATATGTGGGTGCTGCATTTTCTTCTACTGTAGACCTTGCATTTAACCCCAAGCTGCCTAAACCTTATGCTTTAAAGGCCAAGCTGGACTTAGCTGAGTTTGACTTGGCTACCTTAGTTGTAGGTGCAAAGCTTATGCCTAGTACCCCTCTAGAGGGTACATTTAAGGTACAGGCTAAAGTTAGTAGCGAAAGCCTAAATAAAGATCTCCTGCTTGAAGACTTGCAGGGAATCCTGTATTTGGATGGGAAAAATGGCTCTGTGAAGACCTTTGCCGCTACTAGCAAAGCAACCCAAGCAGGCACTAAGGCCTTAGCCATTGCGGGAGTTTTTTTGGGCAGCCAGGTCAAAGAACTGGATTTTATCAGCCAGGTAATTCAGTTTTTCTCAAACATTCCTTATGATCAATGCGCCTTAGTCGTAGAGCGTGGCCTAGATAGGGCTATTGAGATCCAAACGCTCAGCCTTAAGGGCCCAGAAGTCTACCTTTCGGGACGTGGAAAGATAGACTATCACCCTCACCTCCCCCTAGCAGACCAAAATATGCGGATCCATACTCGCTTAGATGCGAAAGGTAAGGGTGCATCGCTCCTAAACTCCCTTGGCCTTCTACGAGAGAAAAGCTCTTCTGAGGGCTATTTTTCTGGCCCGCAGTTTACCATAGGGGGTACTCCTAGTAAACCAGACTTTACAGAGCTGTACAACCTGCTGATAAGCTCTGGCACGCAGATACAGTCTGTCCCCACAGGTCAAACTATCACGCCTTCTATACCTGCACCTGCAAATGCAGATCCGCTACAAAGCTTGCTAAACCTCTTTAAATAAGCTGGAGACTAGCCCTTTAGAGCTAGCTTTGCAAGGCAGGGCCTGAGATGGCTGTCCTTGCTAATCCTAGAGGCTAGTTTGGGATCTAAGATCAAGGCTACCCGAAGAGCGCTTTCTGCATCCTGTACAGCTCCTAGGGCTATTTGGCAGCGAGCTACGCTATAATGGTATAAAGAATAAGCCCGCAGGCACTTAGGGGCTAGCTCCCAAAGCTCTAACGCGCTATTATAATCTCTTAGCTTTTCAAACGCATGGGCCCCTTGTACGTAAAACTCTGGCATTTGAGGATAAAGGACCCTCCCCCGAGCGCTGAGGTCTAAGACCTGAGGCCACTGCTCTTTTGCAAGCAAGGTCAGTCCCCGCACATTCATAGCCTCGGGCAAGTCCTGATAGGCTCTGCCAAGCTCTAGGAGTTCCCTTTCAGCTTCTCGAAATAGTCCTAGGTGAAAGTATCCGTATGCATACGAGAGCCCCCATACCACCCTTTGGGGATAAAGATCCAATAGCCTTGCTAGCATATCTTATAGGATCGAGCAACGCTTTCAAAAGTTTAGGAAAAAAGACTGAAAGCATAACGCTTTTTAAACCATATAGCATCTTAACAGCTGGTACTAGCTTCCAGAGGCTGTAGCAAACCTATGAATATAGTTTCTCAGCTCCTGGGCATTAAAAGCAAGGGGAATCTTAAAGCTTTGGATCTTATGCTGGTACCAATCATAAGCGGTATGCGTGCCGCCCAAAAAGCCAATAACTGGCATTTTTGCATCTAAGGCAGCTGCTATGCCCACAGCGCTATCCTCCACTACTAGGCAATCCTCCGGCCGTACGCCCATGCTATCTGCAGCATAGAGGAAAAGATCGGGAAAAGGCTTGCCCCTCTCTACCTGCGCAGCCGTAAAGACATGGTGCTCCTGAAAAAAGTGGTCTTGCTGAGTAATGGCTAATGATTTTAGGACTCTCTCTTTTTGATTATTGCTAGCTATACAACGGCTAAGCCTATTCCAAATAGTACAGTTTAAGACATCAAAAATCAGGGGCTTGAGTTCTTTCTCCAGAGCATCTATCAAGGTATTAATCCGAAGCTCATAGAGGTTATCTGGCAACTGCAGGCCAGTTTCCTCAAAAATGAGAGCCTGAAAGGCCTTAAAATTCATCCCGGTTAGTTTTCGGATGCTGTCTTCTGTGCTTAGGGGATAGCCTAGCTGGCTGAGGACTTCAGCTGAAATACGATTGGCGATGATTTCGCTATCCACAAGGACGCCATCGCAGTCAAAAATAATGAGTTTTGGCGGATGCATAAGTTGAAGCACCGTAGACTATTCTCTGTTTTATACCATAAAAGTGTTAAAAAATGAGGTGTAGCAAGCCTAAATAGACTGTTTGCCTAATTAAAAGGTCTATTAGACTTCTTTGGAAATCAGGTCTTTTGCTCCCTGGGTTCGTTCAGGCTTCGCTCTGTGAGCTACGCCCGACACGCTGAGCTACTTGTCTCCCGAAGGCTTGGCGTAGGGAGACGGCGCGACAGGCCGGTTCTTCATCTATTTTTTCCTGCCCAGAAAACAAAATACGGAGTTTCGAAAGAAGTCTATTATATCCCTATTATGAAAGTAAGCTAGAACGAAGGTAGGCCTGAACTGGCCTTTCAAACCACCTATAGGTCAGGAAAGATAAGCCCAATGTAATCCCCATAAATACGAACCAAAACAAAGGGTTTGTCTCCGGAATATCTTTCCCTTTATAGCAAAAATAGACTGCCAACGCCAACTGAATTGGAAAATGCAAGAGATAGCTTGAATACGTCATATTTCCAGCAGTTTCTAGTATCCTTGCTAAGGCAGGGTGTAAACGCAGAGGGTGTCCGCTCCAAAAGAGTAAAATAGGGGTATAAGCCCATAAAAAACTAAAAATGAAACGTTTCTGTTGATGGGCCAAAGTCAGGTAAATGCAAATAGGTATGGCTAAAGTGAAGAACAGGGCTAACCTTTGTAGGAGGGCGTTATAGCGAGTGTCCGCTACATAGTTTTTTACTAAGGCTGCAAGGCCTCCGGTATAAAAGAAGACTAGACAGTTCACAAGAGCCTTCTCCTTAGAAAGGCCAAAGCCAGTCCAGCTTATACCTAAGGCTATTACGCTGATATTGATCCATAGAGAATAGCCGAGATACCGTAGGGTAAGAAAAAAAATACCATAGACGAGGCACTCTACTGATACCGACCAAATCGGCCCATTAAAACTATATCCAGCTTGTAGACCCCAGTCACTAGCTAAAAAAATTTGTAAAAAAAAGTGCTTCCAGTCATTATAAGGGTAAACAAAATAAGTGCCTTGCTTTAAGAAGTAAATTTTTTGCAAGAGAGCAACAAGCCCAAGAGTCAAGATATGAAGCGGATAGAGCCTAGAAAAACGTAAAGTAAAAAATTGCTTAAAGCCCATTTGCTTAGAAGCGATACACGCTCTATATTTCAAAAAAAAAATAAAACCGCTTAAACTCCAAAAAAACGGTACCGCACAAAATCCATAGTCATAAAATAAGGCACATAGGCGGTAGAACGGGAAGGTCTGGCTTAAACCCTTGCTCTCTACTCCATAATAATAAAAATGCTGATAATGATAGAGAATGATACTCAGCGAAGCCACAAATCGCAAAGCTTCAAGGCCTAAGAGTTTGTTAGGAAATTTTTCTTTTTGGGATAAGGCCACAAGCGCGGGATATAAACTAGACCACTTGCGAAACCATTGTCTTTTGCTCTCTGGGTTCGGGCTTCGTTATTCGAACTACGCCCGACACGTCGGGCTTCAGGCTTCGCTTTAAAAGCTACCTGTCTCCCGTAGGCTCGGCGTAGGGAGACACCCGATATTTCAGTCAATAAGGTCCCTTACGCGAGCTTAGAGCTAAAATTACGCCGTAACTTGAAAAGCGAAGGCGAAAGGCCAACCAAGATAATACGTGGTTCTGCAAGAGGTCTAATGAAACGATAAAGACTAGAGCTGTAAAACTACACCTAAGATCAAAAAATAGCAAGCCTTAAGCCCACAAGATAGCGCTAAGAGCATAGACTAAGCACTGGAATCCTATTATAAACGGCTGAAATTGAAGGAGCAAGAGAACCACAAAGGGGCTCCACTGGCTTAGCATAGCAAATCGCTCTTCCCCCATACCCCATAATCTAAGGACTACAGCGCCATCCAATGGGGGCAAAGGCAGGAGGTTAAACACCGCTAAACTCACGTTGATAGTCACCATCATAAAAAACAAGCCGTCAAACATAGGCCCCAAGGCTGAGTAGCCTAATAGTTTGCGCCCCAGAGCACAGGCTGCAGCAAAGCCAAGATTAGCCAAGGGCCCAGCTAGGCTAACAAAAAGAGGCCCCCATTTAGGATGTTTAAAGTTTTCCGGACAAATTGGGACGGGTTTTGCCCAGCCCAGCATCGGGAAGCCCGGGGCTAAAAACATCAGAGATAAGGGTAAAACCAGAGTTCCAAAAAAATCAATGTGCGCCATAGGATGCAAAGTCACCCTTTCTTGAAGGCGGGGTAAGTCGTCTCCTAATTTATCTGCAACAAAGGCATGGGCCCACTCGTGGACGCTAAGGCTCGCCACCAAAATTAGCCCCTGCAGGAGTAATTGCTTGATCAGATAAAGATCTATCATAGCTTCCATTGGCTGCTAAAGGCTAATACAAGTCAACCTTTTTTGCAGGACAGCCGCTTAATGATATCTTTAGAAATCTATAGTAAAATATCATTAGACTTCTTCGTAAACTCAATATTTTGATTTCTGGGCAGGAAAAAATAAATGAAGAACCGGAGTGTACAAAAGGGTACATGAGGATTCTGAATGCATTTTTGACGAACCCAGGGGCCGAAAGATTGAGTTTCCGAAGAAGTCTATTGAAGAGCACTAGAAGAGCATTGCAACCGTTCATAACCAGTCTATTGAACCACAGGCCTGATCCACCGTGAGAGACCGAAGTAATTTTTAAAATATCGGACTTGATCTTCTTTAGAAACTTGTCTAGCGTTTGCCTTCTCTTAGAAACGGGCTCTTAGCTCAGCGGTTAGAGCAGGGGACTCATAATCCCTTGGTCGCAGGTTCGAATCCTGCAGGGCCCACCAGTTGTTTGACTATGGCCTTAGGTCAACACTTTTACTTTCTCCCCCCTCTTTAAACTGATCCTTTAGGACAGAGCTGTCACTAGACCACTTGCGAAACCTTTGTCTTTTGATCTCTGGGTTCGTCAAAAATAGACTCAGTCTTCGCTCTTCAGGCGTCGTTCTGTGAACTATGCCCGACACGATGAGCTACGCCTGACACGTCGGAATCCTCATGTACGCTTTTGTACACTCATCCCTATGCTCTACGAGCTCCGGGAGGCAGGCCGGTTCCTCATTTATTTGGCCTCGCCTAGAAACCAAAATACTTAGGTCCGCAAGAGGTCTAATTTAGTTTTCCTCTGTACATCAGCAAAATTGTAGGAGTCTTTTAATAGACCTAACTTTCCTCGTGTATCCTAGGCTGTAGTATCCCCTTTTTGAGGGTATAAACTTAGGGTCTGCATGACTCTCTATTATGATGGATATGGCTTGAACGCTACAAAATCCATCTAAACACTCCAGGCCTTTGCAGTCCTGCTTTTTAAAAAATAAAAGGCGGACAGCCTACCCCTAAACTGTCCGCCACTTATGTATACACAGCCTTGTTTTTTGTTACCCCAACTCCCGAAGGAGAACAAAGCTGGTAAATAGAAATTTACTTTAAGGTATGAACTTATATATTCATATTTTTTCCTTCGCGTCAAGATAAAAAAATCAATTTTAAAAAAAATATATTTATATAAGGCTTTTATCAGTCTTACTTATTCATGAAAGCATTAAAGAACTCATTTTCAATATTTGATAGTTAACCCTCAAACAGAGAAGTCCTCAAGCGTTTAAGGCGATAAGAGAATGATGATGAAAAATATTAGAAAAACATCAGAAAAACAAAATAACCACCCTAGAAAGCACTACCTCCCTTTCTTTCCTTAAGGTACTAGCTCTTAAGGCTTTCTTTTAAGGCCTTTGTGAACGTTTCAACAATAAAATAAGCCTCATCTTCTCTCACATAGCCGTGCATGGGCAAGCTAAGGACCCGTTGAGCCAAAGCCTCACCGACATTTTCTCCTGAAATAAGGGGCACAGATGGATAGCTAGCATAGGCCTTCTGCAAGTGTAAAGGCTTTTTGTAGTAGACCATGGTCGGTACTCCCGCTTGGCTGAGCTTATCCATCAGCTTGTGACGATCTAAGACTTCTGGTAAAACGATAGTATACTGGGCCCAGGTGGATTCTGCTCCCTCTACCACGCAAGGTATGTGTACGAGATCCTTGAAATGCTCATTATAAAAAGAAGCTAGGACGTTCCTGCTCTTGATTTCAGCTGGGAAGACCTTTAGTTTCTCTAACAAAATAGCTGCCTGCAAGGTGTCCATACGGCCGTTAATCCCTACCCTCACATTATCATAACGATCTTCTCCTTGGCCGTGGATACGCAGGCTTTTAATGCACGCAGCCACGTCATCATCATCGGTAAATACGGCCCCTCCATCGCCATAGCAGCCCAAGGGCTTAGCTGGGAAGAAGCTAGTCGTTGCTATCTCCCCTATACTCCCTACTTTTCGTCCTTTATAAGTCGCGCCAAAGCTCTGTGCCCCATCCGCCAAGATCCACAAACCATAGGCCTTGGCCAAGGGTTCTAGAGCATCATAGTCTGCTGGCTGGCCGAATAAATCAACAGGGATTATAGCCTTTGGAGAGAGCCCAAGCTTCTTTGATAGATGAATGCCTGCTTCAAGGCTTTGAGGGCTCATATTAAACGTATCCGCCAACACATCGATAAACACAGGCGTTGCGCCCAGCCACGCTACCACTTCGGCCGTGGCTGCAAAGGTAAAATTCGGCACAAACACAGCGTCTCCCGGTCCAATACCTTTAGCTCTTAGGCCTAAGCCTAAGGCATCCGTACCGTTCGAGCACACGATGGCATGCTTGGCTCCGCAAAACTCCGCGAGCTCAGACTCTAGAGCAAAGATTTCCTCTCCCATGATGTAGGCGCCTTTATCTAGGATTTTTTTAATAGCTGTATCGATTGCTGGCCGGATGGCTACTTGCTGACGGTCTAGATCAATAAATTTGAGCGTTGGGTGCATAAGATTAGTTTTCAATAGGGTGTCTTAGGCTAAATTGGGCAAGAAATCAAACCAAAGTGTGCATAGATTCCCTTAGGGGGTGCTGGTAGAAGCTTAGCAAACTAGGCAAGCTGAGCTTACAGTCTCCCAGGAAAAAAAAACCATCGTCTTTCCCCTAAATAGATCAAGAGATTGATTCTAAGCCCTATTCGCTAACCCTTCCCCTTTATTCCTCAGAAAATGAGATTAATTCCTGGCCTTCTCCTTCCAGTTCTTCAATTTTTAGGTCGCTCGCCTCCCCTTCTATCACTTTGCAGATACCAAGGAGCGTATCCCCCTCTGCTAGGTCGATGAGCTTCACGCCCTGCGTCGTGCGTCCAATAATCCGAATGCCTTTGACAGGAGAGCGGATCGCCTGGCCAGACTGTGTCAGCATCATCACCTCATCGTCTTCACGCACACTCAAAGCTCCGGCAACTTTTGCTGTCTTGATGGCGATGACCCCACTGCCGCCTCTGGATTGCAAGCGATAATCCTCATAGCTGCTGCGCTTGCCCAAGCCATTGGCACCGGCTATTAAGAGGGTAGTCTGCAGGTCCACCACCTCTAAAGCCTCTACATAGTCGTCGGACTTTAGGGTAATGCCCTTGACGCCTCGGGTAGCCCTACCCTGCTCTCGCATATCTTGGTTGCTAAAGCGAATAGACATACCCTTAGCTGTAATGAGCACAACTTCATCTTGATCTTGCGTAAGCTTTGCGCCAATTAGGCTGTCGCCTTCATCAATATTGATACCATTGACGCCTCCTTTTCTAAAGTTAGCATACTCTGCAAGATTGGTTTTCTTAACTATCCCTTTAGCCGTAGCCAAGACCAATTGCTGCTGGGTATCGAAACTCTTGACGCAAATCATACTGGCTGGCTTTTCCTCTGGGCGCATGTGCAAAACGTTGACCAAGGCTCTACCTCTTGCCGTACGGGTCCCTTCGGGGATTTCATAGACCTTTTCCACATACACGCGGCCATTATTCATGAAAAACATGATATAATCGTGGGTGCTAGCCGTAAAGAGGTGTTCGACAAAGTCTTCTTCATGCTGGCTCGTGCCTTTGACACCCTTGCCGCCTCGTTTTTGAGAGCGGTAAGCACTTAAGGACGTGCGTTTGATGAATCCGCCATGCGAAATGGTAATAATGCACCCCTCATTGGCAATAAGGTCTTCCATGCGGATTTCCCCTTCAGCAGGGCTGACCTGTGTCAGGCGTGGGGTATTATATTTGAGTTTTATCTCCTTGAGTTCTTCTTTAATAATACCTAAGAGCTGCTTTTCATTCTCTAAAATCGCTGTATACTCGGCAATAGCGGCCATTAGGGCCTGATACTCGGCCTCAACTTTCTCTTTTTCTAAGCCGGTTAGCTGGTAGAGGCGCATTTCTAAAATAGCCGCTACTTGCCTGTCTGACAGTGGGTATTTTTCTAAAAGCTTCTGTTTAGCAGCCTCCCTATTGGCAGAAGCGCGGATGATCTTTACAAAATCATCCATATTATTCAGGGCTATTTTGTAGCCTTCTAGGATATGGGCCCGGTCCTGAGCCTTACGGAGCTGAAACTGGGTACGGCGGTAGATGACTTCTCTTCGATGCTCTACATAGCACTCTATCATCTCCTTAATATTCATACACTTGGGCAAGCCCTTATCCAAGGCCAAGAGGATGACCCCAAAGGAGCTTTCAAGCGCGGTATGCTGATAGAGCTTATTGATGACAACCCGGGGAATCTCTCCTTTTTTGAGCTCTATCACAATGCGGGTCTTTTCGTCCGATTCATCGCGAAGGTCGCTTACTTCGGTGATGACCTTTTCATTAATCAACTCCGCAATACGGGTGACCAAGGTGGCTCTGTTCACGTTATAAGGAATTTCAGTCACGATGATCTGCTCTTTACCGTTCTTGATCTCCTCCGTATACATAACGCCACGCATACGGACTATCCCTCTCCCTGTTTTTAAATACGATTGAATGCCACTAAAGCCATTTATAGTACCCCCTGTAGGAAAGTCTGGACCCTTGATGATGATGGACAGTTCTTCTATGGTGATATTGGGCCTATCGATGATAGCAATGGTTGCGTCTACGATTTCGCCCAAGTTATGCGGGGGGATATTGGTCGTCATCCCCACGGCAATCCCCGTAGAGCCATTCACTAAAAGATTCGGTACACCGGAAGGGAGGACCTTGGGCTCAGTCGTGCTTTCCTTATAATTGGGACCAAAGTCTACGGTATCTTCATCAATATTTTTAAGAAGTTCCTCCGCCACAGCCGTTAGGCGGCACTCGGTATAACGATAGGCGGCAGCCGAATCCCCGTCAATCGATCCAAAGTTACCTTGTGGGTCTACAAGAGGGGTGCGCATCACCCAGATTTGAGCCATACGAACGAGGGTATCATAGACAGACGTATCCCCGTGTGGGTGATAGTTTTTTAAAACTTCCCCTACTACCCCGGCGCACTTATCAAAGGCTCTATTGTGCAGGAGCCCTTCGCGGAGCATTGCGTAAAGAATACGACGCTGCACAGGCTTTAGGCCATCTCGCACATCCGGCAGAGCACGCGATACAATAACGGACATCGAATAGTCGATGTAGGCAGACTGCATCACCTCTTCGATATTCGTGGGCTTTAGTTTTTCTTTGTGATCAATTAGCTGCATGTAAAAAATAGGTTAAGAATCAATAGAAGCGTTTAAAGCATTGTCTTGGATAAACTCCCTCCGGACAGTGACATTTTCGCCCATTAGGGTCGAAAATACCACATCAGCCTTGGCAGCGTCCACAATGTCTACGCGCAAGAGTTCACGCGTTTGGGGGTCCATGGTCGTTTCATAGAGTTGCTTTGGGTTCATTTCTCCCAAACCTTTATATCGCTGTATGCTAAGGCCTCGGCGGCCCAGCTTTCGGATTTGCTCTAAGATGTCCAAAACTGAAACTAAGGGGATAATAGGCGGCGCTGTGTCCTTTGTTGTCGTTTCTTTTAAGTAATAGGCGTTTTTGTCTGCCTTAAAGTCGTCTATAATCAAGCCTAGCTGAGCGAGTTCCCTTAAAATCTTCTCCATTTGCTTATGTTCAAAGATTTCATTGACGCTGATACGCTGCTGCACCTTTACAGAGCCCTTAAGGACTTCTCTGGAGATATTGCTAGTCGCTACTTCATCGACGATATCTAGCTCTTTATAAAAGTTGGCTAATTCTTCATCTGAGAATAGAAACTTAAAGACTTCATCATTGCCGGTGCGGATACGGCCTATATACTTAGCAAGCTCGTAAGAGCAGTTATGTTCTAGGTAGTAAAGAAAGCTGCAAGCATGGCGGGTGACACTGGCGCCCAAGTTTTCTAGAGCGCAGAGGGCTTCGACCATCTTATCCAGCTGAGAAGGGCTAAAGACTGACTCATCCTTGGCTCTCACCATTTGAATATCTTCAGAGCCTAACTCTAGCAAGATGCGATTCATTTCCTGATCGTTGCTGACATATTGCTCTCGTTTTTTGCGCTTAATCCGGTAAAGGGGGGGCTGGGCGATATAGACGTAGCCTTGTTCAATCAGGCCCTTCATCTGACGGAAAAAGAAGGTGAGAATGAGGGTTCGAATGTGCGAACCATCAACGTCAGCGTCCGTCATGATAATGATCTTGTGATAGCGGCTCTTTAAAGCATCAAAGGCGCCTTCGCCTGTATCTCCAATACCGGTACCACAGGCGGTGATAATGGTTCTGATTTCTTGATTGCTGAGGACCTTATCCAACCTTGCTTTCTCAACATTGATGAGCTTACCGCGTATGGGTAAGATAGCCTGGTAGCGGCGGTCCCTACCTTGCTTGGCAGAGCCTCCCGCGGAGTCTCCTTCTACGATATACAGTTCACAGAGGGAGGGGTCTTTTTCCGAGCAGTCTGCCAGCTTTCCTGGCAAGCTCCCGCCTCCTAGGGCGCTTTTACGAACCGTCTCTCTGGCTTTGCGTGCGGCCTCGCGGGCACGGGCTGCGTTTAGGCACTTATCAATAATTTTTTTCGCTAGAGAAGGCGTGGTCTCAAAGATAAATTTTAAATGATCGCCCACTATCTTTTGGACAATACCGTCTACTTCGCCGTTGGATAGCTTCGTCTTGGTCTGCCCTTCAAAACGAGGCTCCGGGACCTTGACGGATATCACAGCCGTTAGGCCTTCTCTGACGTCGTCGCCAGAAATAGCAGGGTCTTTTTCTTTGATGAGATTGTTCGTTTTCGCATAGCTATTGATCACCCGTGTTAAAGCTGTACGAAAGCCAGACAGGTGGGTCCCTCCCTCGATATTAAAGATCGAGTTCGCATAGGCATAAATCTGGTCGCTATACGTATCGTTGTACTGGAAGGCAACCTCTGCGTAGATTTCAGCTTCCGCTTGGCCTTCCGGGAAGCCCTTGCCCGAGAAATAAATCGGCTTATCGTGAATGGGCTCTTTAGTACGGTTGAGGTACTCGACATATTCTGTGATCCCATTTTCAAACTTAAAGGTTTCTTCCTTGGCGCTACGTTCGTCACTGAGGTGGATCTCTATCCCTGGATTCAAGAAGGCAAGCTCACGGAGGCGCTTAGCCAGGATGTCGTACTTAAACTCACGCGTGGTGGTGAAAATCTCCGGGTCTGGCAAAAAGGTAATTTTCGTACCCGTTGTTTTGGTATGGCCAATGGTGGTGAGCTTTTGGGTAGTTTTACCCCTAGCAAAGGCCATATGGTAGACCTCGCCTTTTTGGCGCACTTCTACCGAAAAGTGCTCAGACACCGCATTCACACACTTGGCTCCCACCCCGTGCAAACCGCCGGATACCTGGTAGGCTCCTTTACCAAACTTTCCCCCAGCGTGCAGGTTGGTCATCACCAGCTCTAGGGCCGGTATCTTGTATATAGGGTGCATATCTACCGGGATGCCTCGGCCATTATCTTCGACAGAGCAGGACCCATCATGGTGGACGGACACCTTGAGCTTGCTACAATGGCCCGCTAGCGCCTCGTCGATAGAGTTATCCACTATTTCAAACACACAGTGGTGGAGACCCCGCTCGTGGGTGTCGCCTATATACATATCAGGACGCTTACGGACACCCTCTAGGCCTTCTAGCTTTTGGATCTTAGAAGCATCATAGACGTCTTCTGTTTTGGTGTTAAAAGTTTGTAAATCAGGGTTTTGGACCATGGTATTCTATTGAGAGCTATCAAATTAGACCGCTTGCGTCATTAACAGTAGAGGGCGTACAGGATCATAAGCACAGTCAAAGCCCTCAATCATCGCTCTTTTTTTCGGGTTTTTCCTGTATCTTATTCCTAAAACGTCCTCCATCCTCTTAATGATGAAATAGGTCTAATTATCTTTTATTTATAAAAAATATCAACCCTAGGCCTAGCTGACTTTTAGAATAAGGTAAAGCCTTTTTATCCATAGGCCCAAAGAGGATGGCTTTGATACCTTAATCTTATTAAAATTATATTTAATATTAAAATATCAACATCCCTCAAATTTATTGTTAAATTTGCCGTTGACTGCGCAATACATACATCTTAATTTTGCCTAAGCCTTTCTAGTAAAACTTTCTCTCTTTAAGCTTGAGCTAAACTTTTTACTAACGAGGTATTTCATCAAAAATTAAAAACACTTAAACTCAATCAGTATGGAAAACATTAAAAGCAGCCTAACCTTCAATAGTAATCAAACTGGTCTAAATAGTCAGGCAACCGACCAAACGCCTAACCCATTTGGAGCAAATCCGTTTGCAGCGGCCTCTGCGAAAGTACAGCAAGTCAATAGAGCAAATAGCCTCATCCCTGCGTCTGTTCAAAATCTCATCCCTTCCAATCCAAAAGAACGGGTTAGGATTATCATGCGTATGCCAGCAAGCAAGCAGCAAGACAAGCATTTCTGTGAATTAGCGCAGAATCCCTATTTGGACGGAAAATCGCGCCTAGCCGCTGCCATGAAGCTCAAAGATACTAAAAGACGGAATATGATTCTAAAGGAATTAGCACAGGATCAGAGCTTGAAAGGATCTATCCGCTTAAAAGCTGTGGATAAGATTAGCAATTGTGAAATGAGAAAAGAAATGTTTGCTGAACTAGCCCAAGATAATCGTTTGGATGAAGCCTACCGGGCGGAGGCTGAACTCTCCATAGCGTTCAGAATTGCAGTAGAAAAAGAGATACAAAGCCTTGAAGTATCGATTCAAAATATGAATCTAAATGAAGACCAAAAAGCAAAACCGGGAATCGCTGTAGAGGCTAAATTAGAGCCCGAAGAAAAAGTAGAGGCAGTAAAAGTAGAAGAAGTTGTGGTCGTGCTAGCTCCAGAGCAGCCTGTGGAAAACGATGATGCCCCGCCTATCCAGATTGACCCTGCTGATCTAGAACGAAAAGAAAGGGCTCTACTTGCAATCGTGCAAGATACGGATTTGGATCAGCACATATCTCAAGGAATTTCAGCGAAAAGCTATCGCCTAGAAGCTGCACTCAAGCTAGCCCCAGGACAAAGACGAGAAGAGGCCTTAGCGTTTTTAGCTCAAGGTAAGGACTGGGGTAAGGTGTATAGTAACCATAATCATACTTATGTTTGCAGTCATCCTGCGACTTATGCCAAATTGCGCCTAGAAGCTGCACTCGCCTTAGCTCCAGGACAAAGAAGAGAAGATATTTTAGCGCTATTAGCTCAAGATAAGGATTTAAATCATTCTTACTCTATACAAAACAATAATCTTACTGTTTATAAAAACTGTCGCCTAGAGGCCGCGCTTGCCTTAAATCCAGGACAAAGAAAAGAAGATATTTTGGCTCTTTTGGCTCAAGACAAGGATTGTCCTCGCCTAGAGGCTGCACTTGCCTTAGTTCCAGGGCAAAGAAGAGAAGAAATCCTAGCTTTCTTAGCTCAAAATAAGGATTTGAGACAAAGTGAAAATTACTTTGGTGGTAAACTTAATAAAAGCTATTATATTGTTAATCCAGCTCTACATATGCAAGCTGCCCTCGCCTTAGCTCCAGGGCAAAGAAGAGAAGATATTTTAGCTTTATTAGCTCAAGACAAGGATTTTATGAAGGCTACTTACTCCGTACCTAGCAATAATGGCAATGTTCAGAAGAACTGTGCCCTAACAGCTGCCCTCAATATGACGTCAGGGCAGAGGAAAGAAGAAATCTTAGCGCTAATAGCTCAAGATAAAAACTTATCAGCAAATTATCGCCTAGAGGCTGCGAATAGTATGGCTGGAGGCCAAGCTGAAGAAGGGAATCAGCAGTAATCCGTAGCCCAAGGAGTTAACAGCCATAAAAAAACCAATTCGTATCTTCAGCGAATCGTGTATGTGCCCGGTTCGCTGAAAACCTATCCATCCAAGCCCCTCCACACCTCATTCTGCAAATGCAGTTTAGGGGACCGATGCTGCAGGAGCCGTGCTTGCCGATCCTGGCAGGCTGCTATCCAGGAACCTAAAGTCGATGCATTGATGACCAATGCCCTAAGGCTGTGGGCCTGGTGGATGATGGACAGGTCGTGCGTGGCCACGGTAAAGCGCTCGGGGCTCGGGGCGTTGAGGAGGATGCGCTCAATCAGGCTATCGGCCGATAGGTGCGCAGGGCTAAAGATGAGGGTAAAGCTTTTTTGATTGCACGGCCACTCAAATTGAATATCCGTACCCTTGCCGTCGTAAACGATGCTCACATCTATCGTTTCCACATCGTGGATGACCCTTGCCCTTGCGGCGAGCTCGCTAATAGCGAGGTGGATATTGCTTTTTAGCTGCTTTTTTAGATCTGGCCAGGCGTGAATGATATTAAAGCCATCTATAAGCAGGTACTTTTGCATGGCCTTACCCTTCTAGCGTGGCTATCACCCACTCTGCTGTACCTTTAGCCTTGGCTTGCGCCAGGTGTTTTTTAATCTTTTGGGCAATGTCTTCTGCCTTGAGGGCTGCTTTAGGCTTGCTGAAAGCCTCTAGCTCTTTGGCTAAGGCCGCAGGCTTAGCGGCTCCCTGTAGGTACTCCTTGCACACCTGGCGGTTTAAAAGGATGTTTACCATACCGAGGTATTTGAGCTTCACCAGCATCCGTCCCATCCAATAGGTCAGGATGTTTGCCTTATAAACGATGCACAGAGGAATACCCGCAAAGGCACAGGCAAGGGACATCGTACCTGAACTCACTAGAGCGGCCCTCGCAAAAGCATTTTCCCCATGGTAGCGAAGGAGGACGTCTGGCTTTAGGCCCGGGAAATCCTCCAGCACTTGCCTAATAATAGCCTCTATCTCTTGGCTAGGGACAATAACAAGGGCTCTGGCGTCTGGGTGCTTTTTCTTATACAGGGAAAAAGCCTCTAAGAGCAGGGGAAAGATGCGCCTTACCGCTCCCTTGCGGCTCCCTGGCAAAAGGGCGATGGGCCCAGCAGGATGGTAGGCTAAAGAAGGCTCAT
>CAZEFS010000014.1:6791-15517 GCA_964511545.1 uncultured Opitutales bacterium | reverse complement strand
CGAAACTTTCTGCAGTCTTGGGCAAGGGCAGGGCTAATACTTCTAGGGTGGACTTGTTTGAAAGTTCGTCTTCGAAAGAAGGCACAAACTTAGGAAATTTTGCTTCTTTTTTCCCCACAATAGCCTGCCGTGTCGGAAGCTTTGCTAAGCTTAGCTTTAGATGAGTCTGAATGCGCACAGCCTTTTCTTTTAGGTTTATTTTAGAATGGCTACCCTTCATCGTAGAGCTTTTTGAAGATACCGTATGCTGTCTAAAAGAACCCAGTTTTGTACGAAACGTGTCTTTGCCTTGTTTGAGGGTTTTGAGGGTCTGCTCGCCAAAGTTTCTTATCCTATCCATCGTATGGGTGTTTTTAGAGCTAGTCTATATTATTAATATTAATATATCAATACCAAAAGAGAGACACTACGGGGACTTGCATCTTGAAGAAAGCCCTCTATAAAGATACTCTATGTTCAAGATCAGTATAGGAAATACCTTTCACACCCTAGTACTCTGTTTGGGATCCTTAGTCCTCAGCGCGTGTATCATTTCAGAAGACCTAGATCCTCCCCCTTCAGAAGATCAAAATAGAATTTTGGGCCTCAAGGTAGAGTCTGTTCAGTTTAATACCAAAAGGCCTAACAGTACTTTAAACCCGCATGATGAAACCCGTGTGGGAACCTCTTTTATCATTCCTTTGGGAAAAGAGGGGTCCTTTATGCCCCTAGAAGAAGACCTTCCTGACAGCAGTGCTGTGGAAGAAGAGCCTGGAGCTTATTAAGGATTGACTAAAGCTCGGCGAGGTATGAGCCCCTTTCATCCTTAGACAGTGAATAAATTACTTGCACATTTGAAAAAACTTTAAAAACTGAAGGCTAATTCTAAAACTGCCTATGTCTTTTGCTGATACATCCACTACATTTGCGGACAGAGAAATCAACAAAGCCTTATCTGCTGAAGAAAAGAAAAAGCTATACACAGATATGCTGCGTATTCGCCGGTTTGAGGAGCGATCGGTCAAAGCGTACCAACAAGGTAAAATTGGTGGGTTTTGCCACACTTATATCGGTCAAGAAGCTGTAGCTGTAGGAACGATTTCTGTCCTAGGGCCGGATGATCATGTCATCACTGCCTATCGAAACCATGCGCATGGGATCGCTGTAGGCATGCCGCTAAATCCCCTCATGGCGGAGCTTTACGGCAAGGTTACGGGCTGTTCGAAGGGCAAGGGAGGCTCTATGCACTTTTTTGATCCTTCTAGAAACTATTGGGGCGGCCATGGCATTGTAGGAGGGCAAACCCCTCTGGGTCTTGGCATTGCCTTTGCCCTAAAGTACCAAGATAAAAAGGGAGCCTGTTTATGCTATCTAGGAGATGGTGCAGTCAACCAAGGGGTTTTTTACGAGTCATTAAATATGGCAAGCCTCTGGGATATTCCCGTTATTTATATCATAGAAAATAATCAATACTCGATGGGGACAAGTCAGGCCCGTTCTTCTGCAGGCCAGCATCTCTACGAAAGAGCCTTTGGCTTTGGTATACACGCCGAGAGCCTAGAAGGGAATGACCTGTACCAAGTACGGGCCAAAACTTCCGAAGCTTTACAAAGGGCCTATACCCAAAGCAAGCCCACTTTGCTGGAGATAAAGACCTATCGGTATCGCGGCCACTCTATGTCTGACCCAGACCAGACCTACCGTAGCAAAGAGGAGATAGAGCATTATAAAAAGCAGCAAGATCCCATTCGTCTTTTCGAGGCAATCTTAAGAGCTGAGGGAGTCCTCAGCCAAGAAGAAGCAGAGGCAATGGATACTGCCGCCAGGCAAGAGGCCGAGCAAGCAGCTGAGTTTGCGGAAAATAGCCCTTTTGGAGAAAAGTCTTCTCTCCAGGAGGATGTTTATTGGGAAACAGACCATCCTGAGCACAGGCAGTCTCAGGGAACTTTATTTTTTTAATGCAAGCAGTGTGAACCTATGGCTTTAATCACTTATAGAGAAGCAATTAACCAGGGAATTGCTGAAGAAATGGCTAAAGATGGGCGAGTCTTCCTCATGGGGGAAGAGGTAGGGCAGTACCAAGGCGCCTACAAGGTCTCTCAGGGGCTCTTGGAGAAATTTGGCCCTAAGCGCGTGATTGATAGCCCCATCAGCGAAGGAGGTTTTGCTGGACTTGGCGTCGGTGCTGCCATGCTAGGCCTTCGGCCTATTATAGAGTTCATGACCTGGAGCTTTTCCTACGTAGCTTTTGACCAAATTGTGAATAACGCAGCGAATATGCGCTATATGTCTGGCGGGCTCGTACACGTGCCTATTGTCTTCAGAGGCCCAGCCAATGGTGGGGTCAATGTAGGCGCTACGCACTCCCATACGCCAGAGAATTTTTATGCCCATATTCCAGGCCTAAAGGTCGTGTGCCCAGCTACGCCCTACGATGCTAAAGGCCTTATGAAGGCTGCCATACGGGATAATGATCCTGTTTGTGTCATGGAAAATACCATTCTTTATAACGATAAGGGGGAAGTGCCCGAAGACGATTATATCGTTCCTCTCGGTCTAGCAGACGTCAAAAGAGTGGGGAAGGATCTCACCTTGATTGCCCATGGAAGGGCTGTCATTACTGCTTTGAAAGCAGCAGAAGTATTGAAAAACACTCACAATATCGACGCAGAGGTGGTGGACTTGCGGTCTATCCGCCCTCTAGATGAGGCTACTATTCTGCAGTCTGTCCGTAAGACAAACCGGGTCCTGGTTGTAGAGGAAAACAAGCCATTTTGCGGAGTAGGGGCTCAAATCGTGAGCCTTATTCAGGAGAAAGCTTTTGATGATCTGGATGCTCCCATAGCCCGGGTATCAGCCATAGACGCCCCTCAAATCTACAGTATGCCGCTAGAGCGTTATCAACTGCCCTGCCAAGAGCGGGTGATAGAAGGGGTATTTCAGCTTTTAAAGACTTTATAAGTATTTATCACTATCACATATTTTACAGATGGCTATCATTATTCAAATGCCTAAGCTCAGCGACACCATGACCGTCGGTACATTGGTTCGTTGGTTAAAACAAGAGGGAGAGGCCCTAGAGCCTGGAGACATGCTAGCCGAAGTAGAAACGGATAAGGCTACCATGGAGGTCGAAAACTTTGAGAAAGGAATACTGATAAAGCAGTATATTCCTGAAGGCGCACAAGTGGCCGTAGGGGAGGCTATCTGCGCTCTAGGAGCAGTAGGAGAAGCAGCACCCGCTGTTGGAGAATCTATAAGTCCTTGTGTGGCAACGCCTTCTGTGAAAGCCTCCTGTGTGGATAATGCCTGCAGCCCAGGTACAGACCAGTCTATTGATATTAATAATAGTATTTCATTAAGCTTGACCCCCCCCCCTAGTTTCTTGCCAGCTGAAACCTCTCGGCTAAAAATTTCACCCTTGGCCCGCAAGCTAGCCAAGGCTGCCCAGCTAAACCCAGCCCACATCCAAGGCTCTGGCCCTAGGGGTCGTATCATCAAGGCGGATGTCCTGGCCAAGGCCGCCCAGTCTAGCGTTCCAGCTGTGCTGACTGCTCCTATTGCCCCTACTGTCCAGCCGACATCTAAGATGGAGGCCAAGACCCTCCCCTTAAGCGGTATGCGCCAGACGATAGCCCGGCGCCTGCTGGAGTCTAAGACGCAAATTCCCCATTTTTACTTGGATATGGAGGTAGATGCAGCTCCGCTTGCTGCATTTAAGGCCAAATTAGATCAGCATGTCACAGAGACTAAAATCACTCTGAATGACATTATCCTGAAAGCCACTGCTAAGGCGCTAGAGGCTGTACCAGCGGTGAATGTTTCCTTTACGGAAAAGGCAATACAGCAGCATGGTAGCGTAGATCTTGCCTTTGGAGTAGCCGTAGATGACGGCCTGTTGACGCCTGTTATCCGCAATGCCCAAAGCAAAAGCCTTATAGACCTTAGCCTAGAGGCCAAGGCCCTCATAGCGAAGGCCAAGACAAAAAAACTCAGCCCTCAAGAGATGAGCGGTAGCACCTTTACCGTGACGAACCTCGGGATGTTTGGTGTGTATAGCTTTTTAGGGATTATTAACCCCCCGAATGCGGGCATCTTGTCTGTAGGTGCTGCTCAAAAGCAGGCTGTGGTGAATGAGGCCGGGCAAATCGTCCCTGGCGAACGCATGCACCTAGGCTTTAGCGGAGACCATAGAGCCATAGATGGAGCCTTGGCTGCACAGTTTCTCAAAAAACTTAAGACTTTACTAGAGAATCCGCTCCTGATTGTCCTTTAGAAGGTCGGTTAACCTTTTTTATGCGGGTTAGATTTTGGGTGATGCAAAAGATCTGGAAAGACCCAAGATTTTTTTAGGTTTTTTTAAAGAAAGCTTTCCGGCTAGACGATTATTCATAAGAATTTCACCTAAAAAACTGATTCTATGAAAACCCATCCTGTGATTCAAACTAAGCGCTTGAACTTACGTCCCTTTGTACTGGAAGATGCTCCAAAAGTACAAGAGCTAGCTGGGAGCGCAGATGTTTCTTCCACCACCCAGTACATTCCTTATCCTTACCCAGATGGCTTTGCAGAAGGCTGGATTGCTAGTTTAGAACCTGCCTTTAACGAAGGCTCGCAGATTATCTGGGCTATACAAACCCTAGAGCCCTCAGTCCTTGTGGGTTCTATAGGGATTGATATTTCAAAAGAGCATCAGCATGCCAGTGTCGGTTATTGGGTAGGTAAACCCTTTTGGAACCAAGGCTTTGCAACCGAAGCAGCCCGGGCCGTAGTCGTTTTTTGCTTTAAGGTATTAGATTTGCACCGCGTTCAGGCAAAACACCTGGTTCGTAACCCATCCTCAGGCAGAGTCATGCAAAAAATAGGCATGAGCTATGAGGGAACGGAGCGAGAATCCACCAAAATCCGTGGCGCATTTGAGACTTTGGCCAACTATGCGATTCTTAAAAGTGATTTCTTGCAATTGCAAAGAAATAAAGACACAAAGGCTTAAAACTTATAAGCTATTGCTATGCAAAAACAAGACAGGACTGCCATTAGCCCCAAAAGAGATGAAGACTACGCTGAATGGTACCAAGAAGTCATTAAGACCGCAGAATTAGCCGATAATGCCCCTGTTAGGGGCTGTATGGTGATCAAGCCTTATGGCTATGCTATTTGGGAAAACATCCAGTCTGTATTGGATAAGATGTTTAAGCAAACAGGGCACAAAAATGCTTACTTTCCTTTATTTATACCCTTCAGTAGCTTTGAAAAGGAGGCCAAGCATGTCTCTGGTTTTGCGAAAGAATGTGCAGTGGTAACGCATTCTCGACTCAAAATCAACCCAGAAGGTAAACTGGAGGTGGACCCAGCGTCTAAACTAGAGGAGCCTTTGATTGTTAGGCCCACTTCAGAGCTTGTTATCGGCGAGATGTTCTCCAAGTGGGTCCAATCTTACAGAGATTTACCCTTACTTATCAACCAATGGTGCAATGTCGTGCGTTGGGAGATGCGAACCCGTCTCTTTTTAAGAAGTACAGAGTTTCTGTGGCAGGAAGGCCATACCGTACATGCCAGTTCTGAAGAAGCCCTGGCTGAAACCTTACTGATTCTAGATTTGTACACAAAGTTCTTAGAAGAGTACCTAGCTATGCCAGCTATTAGAGGCAAAAAGACAGACAGTGAACGTTTCCCCGGCGCAGATGAGACCTATTGCATAGAGCCTATGATGCAGGATAGAAAGGCCATACAAGTGTGCACGTCTCACTTTTTAGGACAAAACTTTTCTAAGGCCTGTGATATTCAATTTTTAGACAAGGCAGGTCAGCGCTCCTATGCCTGGACAACCTCCTGGGGGATGACGACCCGTACTATTGGTAGTCTTATTATGACGCACGCAGATGATGATGGCCTTGTATTGCCTCCGAAAATAGCTCCTGTACATATGGTGATTATCCCAGTAGTGCATAAGGAAGAGACAAGAGCAGCCGTTATGGATTACTGCTCTAGCTTAAAAAATCGTCTAGAAGGCCTAAGCTATGAGGGCCAAAGCCTAAGAGTAGAGCTTGATAGCCGGGACCTTCGGAGCTCTGAAAAGATGTGGCAGGCTATCAAAAAAGGGATTCCCCTCTGGGTAGAGGTAGGGCCTAGAGAGCTAGAGGCCAAAACGCTGCTTGTGGGCTACAGAGACAAAGGACCAAAAGAAAAAACTACCCTCAGCCAAGAGGAATTCCTTGCTATAGCTGTTGAAGAACTAGCTGCTTTGCAAGACAGACTCTACGAAAAAGCCCTCGCTTTCAAAACAAAACATACCGTCAAAATAGATAGCAAGGAAGCCTTTTACGATTTTTTTACCCCTAAGTACCCTCAAAGACCAGAAATGCACGAGGGCTTTGCTTTGGCTCACTGGAATGGGAGTGCAGCGGTAGAAGAGCAAGTTAAAGCAGATCTCAAGGTGACGATACGGTGCATTCCCCTTGAAGATGATGGAGAAGGCGCAGGTACCTGTATCTTCACAGGTGAGCCTAGCCCCAGGCGGGTAGTGTTTGCTAAGGCCTATTAATCCAGCCAATATCCCTTAGCTTTCAACTGTTCCACTCTAGGAAGGCTGGTTTTTAGCTTGCCTATAAAGCTTTCAAGCTTTGCGTCAAAGGCAATGCCCTTGGCCTTTGCTTTTGCCTTAGCTTCGTCTACGCTATGCTGGAGCTTGGATTCAAGGATTTGAAGGTCTTTTACAAGTGCTTCTAGCTCATGCCTATAAGACTGCCTGTTGCGCATAGCTCCTGGAGAGAGCTTATCCATACAGTCCAGAACTTCTTGTATCGCTTTTACTTGGGCTAGTACTGTTCCTGCATCTATTTTTAACTGAGGGTAGACAGCCCAAAAAATTTTCTGAAACATTCCTTCTAGTTCAGCTAGAGGGATAAACCGATGGTTTGGGGGGTTTTGCTTTGAAGCGCTAGGGTCTTTACGTTGCCCTAGGCTAGGACCTAAAGCATTGGAAGGAGCCCTCGCCTGCAAAATAGGCTTCAAGGAAGATCCTTTCTTAACTGTACGCTTTAGTCCGGAGGCTTTAGGCACAGGTAGGTTTAAGTCTTCGCTAGAAACAGAAGCTGAGTTGGAAGAAACAGAGCCCGCAGAAGGCTGCCTGGAGATAGGGGTCGGCACGTGTGGGGTGAATGACTAAGGTTAGAGGATAGGGGTCTTACTTATTAAGAATAAATTACTATTAGAAAGTAAAAGAGGCAAGCTTTTAATTTCAAAACCAATCTAGCTAGTTTGAACTAGAAGCACTGCTGAC
The DNA here is from genome assembly GCA_964511545.1 of uncultured Opitutales bacterium. Classification (GTDB taxonomy): domain Bacteria; phylum Verrucomicrobiota; class Verrucomicrobiia; order Opitutales; family CAZEFS01; genus CAZEFS01. The sequence continues at coordinate 8,256 of CAZEFS010000014.1, read as the reverse complement.
AGTATGTCATGTGAGGCTTTTGCATTTTCTGCTTGGCCTATGCTAAAAGCTAGCGTATACACCAGTTGTATGGATTATAGTTTACGCTACATTTGGGAGAGCGCAGGAGGCTTTGTGTACCCCTTGTTGCTCTGTTCTGTCTTGGCCTGTGTCGTCTTTATCGAGCGCTTTTTTGCATTAAAAGCAGAAAAGGTAATACCTAAGGCTCTCCTAGAGCTTTTTTTAAAAGGAGATCTTGAAAAGACCCATCTTCAAGAAGTTCTAAGCGCTGGAGGGCGTATTTTAGAGTTTTTTCATACCCATCATCCATCCCCTGCTGCCTTAAAAGCCTATGCGGACTTAGAGATCTCTCGTTTGCAACGTGGGTTTTTTATCCTTGAAATCGTCATTAGCGCTGCTCCCCTCATTGGCCTTTTGGGGACGGTCATGGGACTTGTGCATCTCTTTTCTAAGCTGCCTGCTAGCGGAGAGCTTCCTAGCCCAGATGTTTTTATTCAAGGTATCGCCCTAGCGCTAACAACTACTATGTTAGGCCTTTGTATTGCGATTCCATGTATTGCTGGCTATCATTTTTTAGTGAGGCGAGTCGAAGTCTTGGCTTCGGCGATGGTTGTGGGGGTAGAGCGGCTGATCAGCCTCAGTGGAATGGATGCTTAAAGCTATGAGCTCTATCTTAAAGAAGAAAAGACAGCCCCCTGCAGTGAATATCGTGCCGCTGGTGGATGTTTTGATTATTTTACTCTTTTTCTTTGTTTTCATTGCGCGTCTGCCCAGCCAGGAGAAAAAGACCTTGAATATTACTTTGCCTAAAATGCAAACCGCAGGTACGAACGCCCTAGGGCAAGAACTTGTGATTGGCATAGATGCCCAAGGCCAGTTTTATCTAGACCAGCAAAATGTTTCTAAAGAAGAGCTTCTTGCGGGGATTTATTTAGCTGCAGAGCTACAAAAAGATAGGCCTGTTTTGATTGTAGCTGACGCCCATAGCCAGCTAGAAGCGCTTACTTTTGCAATGGATGAATGCCGAAAGCAAGGCCTAGACAAGGTGCGCTTACAGACGAAATAGTGGTACTAGCCCGTATAGCCTTCTAGCTTAGATGATACGTTTTGCCCGGCTCAGAATTCAGGATATTGGAAGTAGGCAGTCTTTCTTTGAGCGTTTGAAGGACCCACTCCCTAGCCTCCGGCTCTCCGTGTACGGTAAGGATGTGTTTTGGGTTCAAGGCGCAGGCAAAGTGAATAAGCTCTTCTCTATCCGCATGAGCGCTCAGGTCAAAGCGTTCTATTTTAGCCTCACAAGGGGTCGAGTAGGAGTAGGCGTTAAAAAGCATGCTTTCTTTGGGCTTTATTTGTAGCAGCTTGCCTCCCGGGGTATCTGGATCGCAGTAGCCACTAAAGGCAATGAGGCTCTTCGGATCGTGCAAGATACTAGCAGCCAGGGAGTAAGAAGGTGTGTGCTCTACCA
>CAZEFS010000014.1:3031-6781 GCA_964511545.1 uncultured Opitutales bacterium | reverse complement strand
GCAGTTGCTGAATCTTTAAAAGTGCGCTAGCTTTTTCCTACCAGTACCATCATGCCACTACTCAATAGGAAAATACCTTTTTCGGGAGGTAATACCCCTGGTTTTAGCTTAAAACTCATCCGTTTTACCTTCAGTTTGCGGATAATTTTGTAACTAAAGTAGACCGATCGGGTCTTGCGGTAAATTTCATCCATGTAACCCACAAGATCCAAGCCCAGGCCAGAGGCATAAATGGGGACAAGATCGAGCGTTTTTTGTACAAAAATAGCCTCGTAGAGAAGGACTAAGACTTCCTGAAGCCTTCCCAAGGCAAATAAAGGCAGGAGGCAATAGCCCCCTTGATCTAGACAGGTTTTGATACTACCTACCAAGGCTTGCTGGGCTTCAGCACGGCTTTGCTTTCGGAGGGTATTGCCTCTGGTGGTTTCAAGGATGAGGGTGTCTACAGGCTCTGTGGGGAAAGCTGCGCCACTCAATGTGAGCTGGTTGTCAAACAAGACATCTCCTGTTATAAAGACTATCTTTTTCTTATACTCAAGCTTGCAGCCTACAGCTCCTACAACGTGGCCTGCAGGGTAGAGTGTCAGTAAAAGCGTTTCTCCTTGCTTTTCTAGGGTATGCGGGCTGCCAAAAGCTAGAGGTTGCCATAGTTTTTCCATGGCATCTACTTGTCCATGGGTATAAAGGACTTCTGCCCCTAGGTCTCCGCTTTCGCATTGACGTTGCATCACATTCACCGAGTTGTGCAGCATGCGCTCTCCGAGGATCCTACTCCCTTGGCTAGTGAATATAGGAACTGCTTGGCGCTTAGCAAGCAAAGGAAGCGAGCCGATGTGATCTAAGTGGGTATGCGTTAGAATAATGGCATCGATTGAAATGCCATCTAGTAGTTTGAGACTAGGCACGGCTTCATTGCCTGTTTTTTTAGGGTGAATCCCACAATCTACCACTACTTGGAAAGGCCCTATGGATAATAAGTAAGAGGAAGCTCCAATGTCTTGGCTAGCGCTTAGGTCTAAAAAATGCATTCAGAAAAGGAGGAATCAGTCAGGGTTTTAAATAGAGCAGAGAGAGCTTAACAACTTAGCAGAAAGCCTAAAACTAGGCAAGCAGGGATGCATACAGGAGAAAACTCATTGCACGAGGTGAAATTTGGGTTGAAGTTTCAGAAAAACTTGAATTGTTTTTTAAGAAATAGTATTTATAATAAAAACTCAACCTTTTATATGCCATACGTTACACTCAACAGGCCTTCTGTGTCCTATCTCACCCTCTATAGGCTGAGTTTAGGGGGGTTAGCAGCTACCTTTTTAATCATTTTGTTTGCCTTTGGGACACTGATTCACCAAGCCCATAGGCGTTATTGTTATTTTGAAAACAAGGTACTAGCTCTAAAAAAACAGGTGCAACTGGCGGAGGAAAAGGTTGTTTATAAAGAAATATATATTCATAAACTAGAGCAGGACGAGGTCTTCTTAGAGAAGATTTTGAGAGAGCGCCTGGGTTATTCTACTTCAAGTGATCTTATTTTCCGTTTTGAATCCAAGCCTGGGGCTTTTTAGTGTATGCAGCTACCCAGTCTCCTTTTAGAGCAGTTTCAGTCCTTAGGCCAAGATCATATTTTCCAGTATTGGGGGGCGCTAGATGATAAAGAGCGTCAGCATCTTCTCTTTCAAGTTCAGAAAATAGATTTAAAAAGTCTGCAAGTCCTTTTGGAAAATCTTTCTCATCTGAACTTTAGAGAAAGCCTTTTAGAGACATTGGAACCCCCCGAGAGAGTGCCTCATTATCAAAATGGGGGTAGCCTAGAAGCATGGAAGGCGGCAAAGGCTATAGGAGAGGATATCATTCGGGCCCAGAGGGTCGTTGCTCTCACCGTAGCGGGAGGCCAAGCTACCCGTCTAGGAGGTCTGCTCCCTAAAGGTCTTTTAGGAGTGAGCCCTTGTAGGCAAAAATCTTTGTTCCAACTCTTTGCTGAAAAACTGAAGGCTACTGAAATACGCTACGGAGTTAGTATTCCTTGGTTAATCATGACTAGCCCTTTTAATCGCCAGCCAACTGAAGCTTTTTTCCATGACAATGGCTGTTTTGGTTTGAAGGAAATTCATTTTTTTGAGCAGAATTTTCTTCCAGTTTTGAGCCAAGATGGAAAACTCCTCTTAGAAACACCCTGCACTCTATCCATGAATCCCAATGGGCATGGAGGTGTCTTTGAGGCACTCTTGAAGACTGACCTATTAAAACGCTTTCAGGCCCAAGGGTACCAGTATATGAGCTATTTTCAAGTAGATAATCCCTTGGTTCACTGTGTGGATCCTTATTTTTTAGGATTTCATGATGTATCTCAATCAAGCTTTTCTACCAAGGTTTTGGCCAAGGCCTACCCTGAAGAAAAAGTAGGGGTGTTTTGCAAGAAACAAGGCCGCTTGCAAGTGATAGAGTATAGCCATTTTCCAAAAGAGAAAGCTGCTGAAAAAGATACAAAAGGGCAATTAAAATACCGCTGGTCTAACACTGCTATTCATATCCTCAACCTTGATTTTATGGAGCAAATGGGCCTAAAAGGAGAGACGTGTTTACCGTACCGGCATGCGCTAAAGGCAGTGCCTGTCTATGATGAAGAAGCTTGCAACAAAAAGGTAGAGGCGATCAAATTTGAACGGTTTATATTTGATGCTCTTGAATATGCACACCAGCCTCTCCTTCTAGAAGTCCTGAGAGAAGAAGAATTTAGCCCTATTAAAAACTATAGCGGAAAAGATAGCCTAGAAACCGCCCAACAAGACCAGGCTCGTCTCTTTAAGCAATGGCTTTTGAAGGCAGGAATAGCGGAATTAGTTTTAAAAGACATACATGATCTTGAAATCAGCCCTCTGTTTGCTGATACGGAAGACGTATTTCTTAAAAAATGGAACAATATACCTAGAAAGCCTTTTATTTCTGATTGTTTTTATCTAGAGTAGAATAGGGATTTATCTTTTTATGCAACAGTCTTCTTCTATTATTCAAAAAATAGAGAAAGCCCATACGGAAAGGGCTTTACTCACTAGCACGTATGAAAACCTTCTTCTTTGGCTCAATGAACCGACATTGCCTGCTTGGGTGATAGAGGCTATTGCGAGCCTAATAGAAGAAGAGGCCTGGGAGGAGCTCAACGATAGGTTTTATAAGGCTATAGCCTTTGGGACAGGAGGCATGCGAGGACGCACCATAGCTAAAAAAATCACAGCAGCTGAGCAAGGTAATTCCACTGCTCTAGTGTGCCCGGAGCACCCAGCTGTGGGGACAAATTGCATGAATGATTTTAACGTAGTGAAGGCTGGTCTGGCCCTTTTTTATTATACACAGACTGCTTTTAAGGTAGAAAAGCCAGTTCTGGTTGTGGCTTATGATGTGCGGCATTTTTCTAGGCACTTTGCAGAGTTAACGGCTGCTTTGTGGCAAGAGGCAGGAGGTACAGCTTTTGTATTTGATGATCCGCGCTCTACCCCCCAGCTCAGTTTTGCTGTACGCCACCTCAAGGCTCAGGCAGGGGTGATGATTACAGCCAGCCATAATCCCTCACATGATAATGGGTATAAGGTTTATTTTGCAGATGGTGGGCAGGTAGTTTCTCCCCATGCTGAAAATATTATAGAGGCTTTTAAAAACATAGAGCTTGCCGATGTGACTCCGTTTTTAGGCATTGAAGCTAATTTTGATCTAGTTCCTCCTGAGGTGGATAGGGCGTATCTTGCTTGTGTCCTAGAG
>CAZEFS010000014.1:0-3021 GCA_964511545.1 uncultured Opitutales bacterium | reverse complement strand
GTCTTTAGCCCCCTACACGGAACGGGAGGAGTGATGAGCCTCCCTGCGCTAGAGGCACTAGGGGTAAACACGGTGACAGTAGAAGAGCAGGTTCAAATGGATGGATGTTTTCCTTCTGTAGCCTCTCCCAATCCAGAGATGCCAGAGGCGTTGAGAAAAGCTATTGAGAAAGCAGAGCAAATAGGGGCAGATATTGTCCTTGCGACAGACCCGGACGCAGACAGAATGGGAGCTGCGGTGAGAGATAGGGATGGGAAAATGGTGATTTTAAGCGGAAATAGTATAGGGTCTGCCTTGGCTGCTTATCGGATCGAGGCTTATAAACATAAGGGATGGCTCACAGAAGCAAACGCATCACGGGCCGTCCTTATTAAGACCTTTGTAACAACGCCCTTACAGGAAGCCATCGCTAAAGCAGAGGGGATCAGAGTGGTGGAGACTCTCACTGGTTTTAAATGGATAGCAGCTAAACTCAAGCTGTATGAAGATCAGCTGTGTGAAAAACTCTTTCAAGCAGGAGACGCTCTCCTCAATTACGACGCCCTAGCCCTGGAAGAGAGAGCTAGGCTTCTCTTGGATAACAGTAGCTGGTTTATCTTTGGGGGAGAAGAAAGCTATGGATACTTAGGGAATGATGTGGTCAGAGATAAAGATGCTAATGCAGCTACCGTAATGTTTTGCGAACTTGCTGCAGCTCTTAAAAAAGAGGGCAAGACTGTGCTTGAGTACGTAGATGCACTCTATCTGAAGCATGGCTATTATGCAGAAACGCTTCTAAATGTGTACTACGAAGGGGCCGAAGGCGCTCAGAAAATACAAAATATTCTAGACTCTTATTCCACAAACCCTCCGAAGACAGTCGCTGGCCTCCGGGTTGAGAACTGTTTAAACTTTAAGAGAGATACCCTTCAGGATGCCGATGGCGAACCTGTGCCTCAGGAACTATTTTTTATGCTAGACCTTGAAAATGGCTATCGCTGTGCGGTAAGAGGATCTGGCACAGAGCCAAAGATCAAATTTTACATCTTTGGCCACGAGACCGTCGATACATTTGAAAATCTAGCTGCTGTCAAAGATAACACTGCTCTAAAATTAAAAGCTATAAAATTAGCCTTAGAAGTGGATAGTGAGCAGCGGGCAGTCCTTGAGCATCCGTAAAAAAGCTTCTTCGTAGAGCTTGCGCTTATTTCAATTTAGCTCTGCTATCTAGGATATGGAACATGAACGTTGGGCGTGTGTATGCGCCTATGATGGGAGCCATTTTTTGGGCTGGCAAAGCCAAAAAGATGGGAAGAGTGTCCAAGATACCCTGGAAGAAAGACTGGAAAGCATTTTTCGAAGAACTGTGCGTATCCATGGCAGTAGCCGAACAGATAGAGGCGTGCATGCTAGAGGACAAGTCTTTCACTTTGACGGGTTTTGGCCGCATGGGCCAGAAGCTCTGCTCAAGGCCTTGGGTGGGGATAGGCCAGGGCCTTTGCAGATTTTAAAGGTAGTGAAAACTTCTGCAGATTTTCACGCTCGTTATGGAGCTAGTGGCAAGCGCTATACCTATAGGATCCATACAGGAGTGGCCTCTCCTTTTGATACTCAGTACAGCTGGTCTTTGTGTCATAAGCTCAGGCTAGACCTAGACCAGATGCGTCAAGGAGCGAATAGTCTGCTAGGTACGCATGATTTTTCTGCCTTTTCGGCGCTATCCAGGGAAAGAAACGGCAAGGAAAACCCAGTGAAAACTTTAAAAAGCTTAGACCTGCAGCAAAATGGAGAAGAACTGCTTTTTATCACAGAGGCTTCTGGATATTTGTATAAGATGGTGCGGAGCCTCGTCGGAGCTTTGATAGCAGTCGGTACAGGAAAAATCAGCCTAGAAGCTCTTAAAGAGATATTAGAAAGTAAGCAGAGAACGCCCATGATCGCCACCGTTCCTCCCTTAGGCCTATGCCTTGAAAGGGTTTTTTATCAGAACCATCCTCTAGAAGAAGCTAACCTATACCCCTTCCTGAGATAAGCTCTATCTATTTCCTAGGCTTGCTATAGCCTAAAACTATGATATGAAAACTAAGCCATGACCAAAAAACGACAAGTCTACGCCTTAAGGCTCTGGCAACATGCCTTGCTCTGGCTAGCTGTCCCTTTGTATAAGCTTTGGGGGTGGACCTTGAGATTCACAGTGCCTAAGGCTCATCTAGAGCGTATGCAGGCGCTGCAGGAGCCTGCCTTATTTATTTTATGGCATAATCGTCTCTTTTGTGCGGCTTTTTTGGCCAAAAAGTGGTTTAAAAAGACTAAAATGGCAGGGCTTGTCAGTCCCAGCAAAGATGGGGCCTGGCTAGCAGCTTTATTTCATCGTGTAGGAGTGAAAGCCATACGAGGCTCTTCTAGCTTTAGGGGAAGCGCTAGCCTGAAGGAGATTTTTAAAGCTATGGACAAGGGATGGAGTATAGCTATTACCCCAGATGGGCCTAGAGGACCGTGTTACTCGATGGCAAAGGGGGTTATCCTCATAGCCCAAAAAACCCCAAGGCCTATTGTCCTCTGTTCTTGGCGTTATGCAAAGGCTTGGCGTCTGCCTTCTTGGGATGGCTTTTACTTGCCAAAACCTTTTTCCACCGTTGAAGTACAGTTTCAATACTACCCCCATTACGAAGCCCTGGTGCAAGCAGCTAAAACAGACCCCGTAGAGGACTATCTGAAACAGTGCTTGCTGGCCTTAGGGAAAGATAAGGTTTAGGTCTTTGCCTTCGAGTAAGTCAAAAAAGCCCTTGTCCAAAGTTTAGCCTGGCTTTCTATCCACTTATGCTTAGCCCCGGTATCTGCTTTTTAAGCTCCTCTTTAGCCTTCCTAGTAAGCTGACTACAATTCTGCAAGTTTAAAGTGGTGAGCTGAGTGAGGCCTTTAAGGTATCGCAATCCTTCATCCGTAAGCTGTTCACAACAGTACAAGTCTAAGGATTTGAGCTGAGTGAGGTCCGCAAGATGTTCCAAGCCTGCATCGGTAAGTTGATAACACTCATACAAG
>CAZEFS010000013.1:4797-16350 GCA_964511545.1 uncultured Opitutales bacterium | reverse complement strand
GATTAAGCTAAGCATAGACACATTCAACCACTTATTTGATTCAATAGTTGCCTTTCTTAAATACGCTATGTCAACTGAATTGACTATACTTGTCTCCTGACGTGTCGGGCATCTCCACTACGCCAAGCCTACGGGAGACAGGTAGCTCACAGAGCGACGTATCAGGCGAAGCTCAACAGAGCGAAGCCTGAAGCCCGAACCCAGGGAGCAAAAGACCTGCGTTCCCAAGTGGTCTATTAGCACATAGAGCCCTGGCAAGCTAGAAGCCCTGCTCTGCCCTCAAAAGGCTTTTGCACAAGCTGGCAGAAGGGAATGTCTTCTGAGTGCTGCAAGCAACGCCTAGCATAGGCCTCCATTGTTAGAAACTCTACACCTTTTGCCTTCAGTTTTAAAATGAGCTCCTCCAGCAGGTGCAGCTTTCCCATCCCCTCAATCTCGGCATGAATCGTATGGATATTGGGGTACTCTTCTTGCACAAGCGTTAAGTAATGATCATTGAGGGAAGGCTCTGGATATTCCGGCTGGCCCAAGAGTTCATCGAGCGTGGGGAGAGTTGTAGGGAGCTGCAGGGTACGAAAGCTCTGGTCTTCTATGCATGGGAAAAAAGGCATCACTCCCCGGGTATCACTACTATATAAAAGGTCTAAATCATCATAGACTTGGAGGCTATAAGCGTTGGTTTGCCAGCCAGGAGCGGCGGTACCTGCAGGTAAAGCTCCAAAAATACTTTTAAACAAGTCGATTCCCTTTTGATACTCCTCTACCACTTCTTGCTCTGTCATATCATGCAGATAATCCTGCCACTCAAAGTGATCATAACAGTGCAAGCCCACTTCAAAGCCTTCAGCTTTCACTTTTTGAAGCAGGGGGGTATGGCGCTTGGCTACTTGAGGAGCCTGTAATAGCGTTCCATACAAAAGTGTCTTTAGGCCATAGAGCTTCAGGACGTTTGTCCGGCTTACTTTCTTAAAAAAACCAGGTTGGAACAAGCGGCGGATCTGCTTCCCCGTATTGTCAGGCCCTAGGCTAAAAAAGAAGCTAGCTGGAACCCGATGCTTTTTAAAGAGCTGGAGCAGCTGAGGCACTCCCATTTGAGTTCCTCTATCCGTATCTACGTCTACTTTAAAAATAAATACAGGGGGCATAACAGTAAAAAACAAGGCTTTAGAATAAAACGATCCAGCCTAGCATAGCTCTTTTACACAAAAGAAGCAAGGATGCACTTCATCCTTGGGCACTACTGCATCTGGAAGGCGTTGAGTTCATAATCCTTATTCATAAGGTGGTAGTCTAAGGTCAGCTTTAGAGCCGTACGAAAGTCTACCATGGGCGTCCAACCTAGGCGTTCTTGGGCTTCTTGAATAGAGGGGACACGATTATGGATATCTTGATAAGCCTTACCGTAATAGTCTGCTGAGCTTACATCCATAATATCTACTTTCTGGTCAATATTCTCATAACCAGGATAGGCCTGCGCTAGCTCTAGCAGCGTACGGGCTAGGTCTTCGATGGAATAGTTTTGTGAAGGGTTGCCTACGTTAAAGATACGCTGCGAAGCCTGTTTGTCCTTATTTTGTATAATACGCAATATGCACTCTACTCCATCATCAATAAAGGTGAAAGAGCGGCGCTGCTTGCCCCCATCCACAAGCTTAATAGGCTTGTGATGGATGATATTATGAATAAACTGCGTTACCACACGAGAGCTCCCTTCCTTAGGCTCGCTGACGTCATCTAATTTTGGGCCGATAAAATTAAAGGGCCGGAAGAGGCTATAGTCTAGGCCATCTCTTTCGCCATAGGCGTAGATGATTCTATCTAGAAGCTGCTTAGAAGCAGAATAGATCCAGCGCTGCTTGGGTATAGGGCCCAAGACAAAGTTTGACTCATATTCATCCAAGACGCTATCTGTAGCCATGCCATAAATCTCAGATGTGGAAGGGAAAACCAAACGTTTCTTATATTTGGCGCAGAGGCGAATAATCTCTAGGTTTGCCTCAAAGTCTAGCTCGAAAACCCTTAAGGGATCTTTCACATAAAGGCCAGGTGTGGCTATAGCCACTAAGGGCACAACGGCATCACACTTTTTAATGTGATAGTGGATCCACTCCTTATTGATCGTAATGTCTCCTTCTAGAAAATGAAAGCGCTCGTGCCCCAGGCAGTGCACCAACTTGGATGAATCAATATCTAGGCCATAGACGCTCCAGTCTGTCCTGGAAAGTATTTTTAGGGTGAGGCTACTACCGATAAAGCCATTGACACCAAGAATGAGTACCTTCATAAAAATCAACCTAAACAAGACTTTTACTATCTTGCAACACTCCTTTTTAGTATTTGCAAAAAGGATGCAGTCTTTTTGTCTTTAGAGCATCCGTCATTACTTTTTCTTATGCAACAGGCATCTCCGTTCCCTATGCTTTTCTCTTCTTTGTACACTTTAGGGCTAGTCGTAGGGGGTTTACTATGCCTGCTAAAGAGAGAGTCTATCTTTACTCGGCCTGCAGGGCTAGCTCCTTCCAAAGGATCTTACCTAGACTGTCTTCTCTTTTTATGGGGTCTTATGGTAACATTTTTGTCTAGCGTATACCTCCCTAGCCTTCTAGAAACTGTATCTCAGTACCTATGCCTACCCTCTGCATGGGATAAAAATAGCCCTGTATGGACAAGTACTGCTTTGGCCGTCTGCGTAGGCCTATGGTTGTGGGTATCTTTTCAGTACCAAAACACTTTTTGGAACCCAAGGCCAATTTTTTCACGGATTCAGATTAGAGTCTTCTTAGAGCAAGTCTTGTTTTTTTTTCTAGGTCTCTGTCCTTTTCTATTGCTTCTTAATTTTTTCTGGCAAGGCTTTTTATCTTTTTTGGTAGAGCAGCATTTACTGAAAGAGCTCCGGTCTCAGCCGATTATCGATGCTTTTCTAGATAGCCATCACCTCTGGCAGATGCTTTTGCTAGGCTGTAACACAATTATTCTGGCACCCATACTTGAAGAACTGATTTTCCGTGCAGGACTATATCGTTTTTTAAAGGCTAAACTGTCCCAGCCGTGGAGTAGCCTTCTTAGCAGTTTTTGCTTTGCCTTCTTGCATGGAAACTTACAAGCTTTTGCTCCCTTATGGTTTTTGGGCTGGTGGTTGAATGCCTCGTATGAAAAGACCAATTCTATCTGGACACCCATAGGCGTTCATAGCTTATTTAACATCAATAGCCTATGGATGCTCTATCTTGGATCTGGAGTTAGTACATCTTCATAATTTTGGAAGCTATGCCTATTTTTGAAGCGCTAAAATCCTCCTGCTATTATCCCACGGCCGAATGTGCCCAAGTAGCCGCTCAGGCCTTTGCTGAAGCTTTGCCAAAGCAGGCATGGGTACTCCTTGAAGGACCAGTAGGCTCAGGAAAAACGCACTGGGTAAAAGGCATGGCTAAAGCCCTAAACATAAAACAAACGATCAGCAGCCCCAGTTTTGCGATCTGCAATGTCTATTCGGGAGACCGCCTGCTCCTGCATCTAGATGCTTATAGGCTGGATACAAAAAGCCCTCTAGAAGCTTTTATCCCTGAAGATAAGCTAGACAGCCCTTTCCTGGGGGCTATCGAATGGCCTAAGTACCTAGACCTACGCCTCCTAGAGCTTTATCCAGAAAGCACGTATACACTGTATTTCTGGATAGAGCCTGATGGGCGTTATGGAGTAAGCCTAAAACAAACTGGAATAAACTAGGGATGCTGGGAAGAACTAGGGGCAAGTTCAGGCCCCGTGGGCTCTATTTCTGAAACCGCCAAAGGAGCCACCGCTTCAAGCCTACCATCAGAATACTGAATGACATAGCCCTCAACGATCAACCACTCTAGCTCTCGTACAGTTCTAGATATGAGGAGGTTGTCCTTCACTGCTGCCTTGATGTCTTTTCCGGGTTCTAAGCCTAGAAATTGTTCTAAAACTTTCTCCGGAACAAGCAAAGGGTGAGTATCTAAAAATTCAATCAGCTCTTGAATCGATGCTGAAAACTGGGTAGTGGCCTCCCGGCGCTTACGCTTTACAGAGCAGACATAGGTAATCCCCTTGGCCCCCTTTTTATAAACAAAAAAGCCATAATGCCGAAGGCGGCTACGAATATGATTAGCCATGTCTAAAGGGAAATCTCTTTGCTGAGCCAACGCCTCTTGTACAGCAGCACGTAAAGACGAAGAAAGCTTGTCTAGGGATAGCCCTGGCAAGGATAAAGAGGATTGCTCTTTCAGGGCCTTGTCTTTAAAATACATCAAGAGATAGTGCTTTGCCTCCTGAGGCGAAGTCAGTAAAGGCGCCTCCCCGTGGCTATTTAAAGGCCTATAAGAGGTTTGCTTTTGCATCTTTTCTAGCCAGGCAGCTTGTATTTCAGGAGATTTTTCAGTTTTAAGGCTTTTCAAAAAGCGCTCAAAGCTAAGGCCACGTATTTTTTCTTTATGATGTGCCTGCAAGAGCTCTGAATACCGATGATAATTGGGCGGGCTGATGGGCTCTCCCGTGATGCCGCAGCAGTGAATAAAAGGAAACTGCCCCTTAGGCGCTTCTGCTGTTTGCTCTTCTACTTGAAAAAAATGAGAAGCATGCTGGCTTAAGATATGGCTGAGGGCGTCATCCTGAGAGTCAAACATGAACCCATCTATAACAGATAGGTATAAAGAAAAGAGACGGGCTGGCTGAACTTTTGAGGGGGAGGGTAAATTGTGTAATTTTTCTATATTTATCGAAAAGCGTTCTGGCTTTTCTAGGATAAGCCTTGCAAGCTCAAAGAGCTCGTAGGTCTTATGGCTGTGACGGATAGCCTTGGAGAGAACCTTAAACGGGACGTCTTCTGGAAAGAATTGTATATTAAAAATTGGCAGTTCTGGCTCTGGCTTCGTTTTTCTTTCGAGGGGCTTTTGAAAAGACCTTCTAGGGCCTCTGTCTCCAGAAAAGTTTTTGAAATGAGGCCTATAGCTTTCCTGGCTTTCTCGCCTCGGCTGGCTAGGTTTGGACCCCGAGCTATTCCACTTGGGCCCAAAGTCCAGATTTTCTAAAGATTTGAGTGAAAGGGCTAAGTCAGAAGTGGTATTGTCAGAAGGCATAAAAGACAAAGTAAGATTAGATTCGTTTCACAGAGGGTCTTTCAGGGGGCCATAACACTGGAAGATTTCGAGATTGTGAAGGGTTTTCCCGCAAAAATCAATGAAAACTTTTAGGGCACTTTACCAGATAATTCAGGCTCATTTCCGCTTAAACCTGGTATAGAAGCTAAACCCCCTAGTCTATTGGGCCTTAAGCTAAAAGGTATTCTGGATTTAGTTTCTTCAAAGCAGCTGGAACAAAGAGGCCATTTTTTCGGATGAGCTTCCCATCAAAATAGATCTCTCCCCCGCCGTAGTCCTCTCGCTGGATGCTGACCAAATCCCAGTGGACGCGAGAGCGGTTGCCATTATCGGCTATAGTATAAGCCATGCCAGGGGTAAAGTGAAAAGAACCGGCTATTTTTTCATCAAAAAGAATATCCCGCATGGGATGCAAGATGAGCGGGTGAAAACCTAGGGCAAACTCCCCTATATAGCGCGCGCCTGGGTCCGTATCTAATATAGCGTTAAGGCGGCTTGTATTGCTAGCATGAGCCTCTACAATTTTTCCTTTCTTAAATACCAGGCGAACCCCATCAAAGGCTGTACCCTCGTAGATACTGGGGGTATTATAGGTAATTTCCCCTTCTACGCTATGTTTGATAGGGGCAGTAAAGACTTCCCCATCTGGGATATTCCGCTCTCCTCCACAAGCTACCGCGCCTATACCCTTGATAGAAAAGCGCAAGTCCACCCCTGGCCCTGTGATATGCACTTGGTCTGTCTTGTCCATCAGCGCCTTGAGTGCCTTCATCCCCGGCTGCAGCCTTGCATAATCAAACGTACAGGCCTTAAAGAAAAAATCCTCAAACACCCTCGTGCTAAGCTGGGCCTGCTGGGCCATAGAAGGCGTAGGCCAGCGCAAGACCACCCACTTTGTTTTTTGAACCCTATAATCCTGCACGGGCTTCATAGCTTGAGTCAGGGCTTGGATGTTTTCAGCAGGTACAGATGAGAGCTCAAAAATATTATGCGCTCCTCGAAAGGCAATATAAGCATCCATCTGCTTCATTCTAGCTAGCTCATACTGGGCAAGCACCGCTCCTTGCTCTTTACTAAACCCTTGACATAAAGCTTCTTGCACTTGACTGGCTTGCATAGTCACAAAGGGTAATGCTCCTTTAGTCCTTACAGCTTCTATCAGGGCTACCCCCACCTCGCTGGGGACGTCACACAGGTCTATCCATACCTTTTCCCCTTTTTTGAGCTGGACAGAATGGCTCACCAAAACGTCTGCTAGTTTCTCAATGCGCGGATCTTTCATAAAATAGTATAAAATTCAGCCAAAATTTAATAAAAAAACACCGTAGTTAAAAAACTTGGAACTATTACAGGATAGTCAACTTTATTTCTCAAAACATATCAAGCAGGGGTTACTTTAAGGGCTAATTTTTTATAGATTGAGCCTATCAAAGCCCAAGTTGGTGGAGGTGGTGGGATTTGAACCCACGTGTTTTGAAATTTGTAAGCGCAGCTCTACAGGCTTATTTGTTTTACTGAAGTTTAACTCTAAAATAGCGAAACAAAACGCCTTAAAGAGCGAGACACCTTAAAATACGGCTACGCCTAAGTATCCCAAGCGTACCTATACCTGCTAGTCGACGTCCCTAGCTTATAGCAGACATCTAAGTAGGAACGAGGCTGAATTTAAGCAGCCATAGCCATTTCGCGACCGAAATGACCTTGTACTATATTGTTTTTGGCAATTATAGCGATTCATAGCAGTGTTTTACGAAGGTAAGCTATGATCCTCGGCCTGCACTGAAACCCCTCTTTTCAAAGTCGAATCCAGTACACCCCCAAATACAGTATGCTTTCAAAGAAAAAGATAGTATTTCAGAGACTTAAGCGAATGTCAAACGCATTTTTTATGCTCGCAAAGCAGCTTCGTAACGTTTTTCCACCACGGACCAATCGACAACATTCCAAAATGCTTCTACATACTCTGCCCTACGGTTCTGGTAATGGAGATAATACGCATGTTCCCACACATCCAGGCCTAATATAGGGGTGCAATGAAGGTCCACCAAGCCTTGCATCCACGGATTATCCTGATTCGGCGTAGAACACACACACAAAGAATGATCTTTTTTCACCCCTAGCCAGGCCCATCCACTTCCAAAACGTGACATCGCCGCTTGGGCAAACTGTGCCTTAAAGTTGAGACGCGTCTGCCCTGCTTCTACAATCTGAAAGCTAGCCTGTATAGCTTCAGCTAGCTTGCCAGAGGGTTCCTTAGGGCCTCTTAGGCTAAGCGTCTCCCAGAAAAAGCTATGGTTGACGTGGCCTCCGCCGTTATTTCGCACAGCGGTTTGGATGCTAGCGGGTAGGCTCTGGATCTGCTGCATCAGCTCTATAGGATCGTCTGGTCCGCTTATAGATGCGCTTTCAAGGGCTTTATTCAGGTTATCCACATAAGCCTTATGGTGCTTTGTATGATGAATCTCCATCGTCTGGGCATCCAAGTAAGGTTCTAGAGCATTATAGGCGTAAGGCAATGTCGGTAAAGTATACATGGGTGTGCTTGAAGTTTTGAATTTTCCCTAGCCTATAAAGGCTACAGTAGAGACGCAAGTTTTTATTTATAACGCCTAACCCTTTATGCTGAGCCAAGGCAAGCTCTCTCGTATTTACGCTTGTGCTACAAAGTAATTTTTTATAGGCTTGAGCATTTATCCTTCATATAGCTTTCTAGAACCTTTTTTTTAATTTCCCCATCATGCCTTCCAAGCCCTCAAAAACTTTTAGATTCACTGCCGGAGCTATCCTCTTAGCCTGCTTAGCGTTTATTGGCATTCGGGGCTATGTAGACAAGCGTATTCACGATTTGGCCGGAGGACCACCCATTCCCACACTGGTGGCAAAAGGCCCGATCTTCCCCGGTACGGAACTAGACCCAAAGGATTTTGAAGTCAAACTTCTCCCCAAAAAATATGTCCACAAACGTGCGGTACCTGCCTACCTCAAAGACAGCCTAGATAAAAACGCGGCTATTCTCGCCTTGGAAGCAGGAGAGACCCTCCTCTGGGACCATCTGGCCCAAGGGCAAAAACGTCCCCTTTCAGACTACCTAGGCCTTACAGAAAGAGCCATCAGTATACCCGTAGATGCTTTGGGTAGCCTACAAAATATGCTCCAAGTGGGAGACCGTATTGATATTATGACGTTGCTGCAGCCACAAGACCTAGAGGAAGAAGCAGCGCTTAAGATCATCGTTCAAAATGCCCTCATTTTATCTATCAACCAAGATACTACTCGCCCCAAGCCAAAGCATTCTAGCCTAGTTAAAGAGGCTAAGACGGCCTTGACTCTTCCACAGATTCTCACCGTGCGGGTAAGCCCTAGCGAGGCAGCCATCCTTGCCTATGCCCAAACCCAAGGGAAACTCTTTATCACCTTACGCAACCGCAAGGATGTTTTTATACAAAATCTAGACCCCGTCAACACAGACTACCTACTTCGCCACGCTGAAGACCCAGCTATCCAGCCTTTAGAAAAAGAGGCAAAGCCCTTCATCCAGGAAAATGCCAACGGCAAAGCCCTTTCTGAACAAGCGCCTCTGATGCCTGAGCAAAGCGTACTCATCCCAGCGGATCTCGATAGTATGCTAAAATAAAACAAGAAGCATCCCTGATTGGCCCATGCATGCACTGCAGGGCAACCTTTCTTCTTAGCCTAAGTAGCTTAAGTCTTTTAGGACCCTTTTTGCATAGTCTTCTTGAAGCGATGCTTGGTTTTTCTCGATATAAGCCTTCAGCTCTGCTTCCACCTTTTGTGTCGCTTGGTCTTTGGCCTCAGCATAGATAAGATCATCCGCTTTTGCGTTGTTTTTAGATGGCTTTAGGATAGACTTGGTGGACTTTTCTCCCGTATCAGCAGGAGAATTCGTCTCTTTTTGGATTTCTGACTGATACTCTAGCCGATCATTGAGGATGTTTTGCATTTCTTGATTAATAAGTGTTTTCTTGAGGGTTTCTAAATCATAGTTGGAGTCTATGTCTCCTCCTCGCTCAGCAGCGAATTGGAGGAGGGCAAGTTCTTGCATTTTTTCATTATATTTTGTCTCATTTTTCTCGACCAATCGTTGCCTTAATACCTCTAATTCTTTGGGAGCCTTATACCTTAGGGGAACATTAATTTTTAAAATATTGTTTTCCTGAGTCTCATCTAAGGCTATTTTGCTTGTGAATTCTACCATGAGTGCTGTTTCCTGACCCTCTCTAGGCAGTACTTTCAGCTCTAACTCTCCCAGCCCTGATCCAAAACAAATAGGAGCCTCCCCATCTTTAGAAAAAGGATTTTTAAAACTATTACCTAACTCTTGCCGAAAAAACTTCTCCCATGCTTTCTTGAGACCCTCTATATCATTGTTCTCGGCTAATTTTATAAATGCATTATCTGGTCGGTATTTGGATTGCGGTAGCTTCTCCCTCAAAAACTTAGGATATCCTTCCTGTTGCTTGAGCTGACGCTCAGACTTTACGGTAGCTAAAAGTTGATCTGTAGACATTCCTAAACCTTGGGCGATATCAATCTTAGCGGCATCTACGTCTTTTAGGAGGGCTTTTACGAAAGGAGTAATAGGGTCAGGGATGGCCCGAGTACTCGTTTGTTTGAGAGCCGGTATCTTCTCTTCAATTTCGCCTAGGGCAGCATAAAGGCTATTGATTTTACGCTGGGGGAACTCTATATTTTTGGCTTTAAAACTATTATATTCAAACAGGGTCTCATTTAGGCTCTGAAGCTTTCGCATCACCGTATCCGTATCTACGTACACACCTTTATTATCATTAGTATTATAATATTCCTGAAATAATTGAATGGCTGCTTTATACGTTTTTGGCTCAGCCTTCAGCTGGCTACTAAATGCTTCAGATAAGTGGCTAGGCAGGGGGTCTTGAAATGTTTTTTTAATACTAGAAGAAATGTTGGTTAACAATTTACTATCTATTGCATTCTTGAAGACAGAAATACTGCCGTTCCCTTCCAATCCTTTTAAAACCTCATTTCTAAAATAGATTAATTGATCCGTATCAGCTGCAGATAGCTTGGGGTTTTTGCTTAGGGCATCATCTAGAGGGTATGGATCATTTTCTATATTATAACTTAAGACTTCTTTGTTAGACAATAAAAAGCTACTTAAGTCTTTGATTTCCAGCTGCTTCAATTTTTCAAGCATTTCAGGAAAAAACTTTTTATGCATTGCATTTTCCACTGCTTCTTTAAGCTCTGGATGAAAATCATTAAAGGAAAGCTGTTTCAAAGCCAAGGCATTCTCTAATTGCTCCTTAAGGTCTTTTTTTATAAAAGGTAATGCAGAAAGATCTTTATGAAAAGTCTCTAAGCGCTTAGAACCCTGAGATAAAGAGCTTAAGGAACTATCTAGCAGCACTAGCGCTTCAGCCAATTCCGAAACATTTTTTGTGCTAACGGCAAGAGCGGTTATCTCCTTCGTCAAATCTTCTGAACTTGAAAGGGAATCACTATATAGCTTTTCATAAAGGTCTTTTCGAGACGCCTCAAAGCTCTTTGTCGAAGCTTCTATTCCTTCGCTGATTGCAGCATCCTTGTTCTGGGACTCCGGTGTGGGTCCTCTTCGCTGATGATATTTAGCTTTTATTTGATCTTTCAGCGCGACAATCCCTTCTTTAGCAGCCGTCATCCTTGGGGCTACCGATCGTTTGTGAAATTCTCCTACTTTAGTTTTTGCAGAGTTCACTGTCTCTGCTGCTTGATTGTAAATCCTGCCAGGAGCACTTGTCAGGGTATTTTTAATGCTGCTTAACATAATTCAAAAGGGGGTATAGAATAAGGCAAATCGTATTGATTAATAATAATATATTATCAATAAAGCACAAGTAAAAACCTAGAGCAGAAGATGGAGTCAGTATATTTTACTAGGCCTTCTTCGAATTCACGTATCTTATTTTCTAGGCAGGAAACACTAGAGTGAAACGGCATAGACTTTCTCGGTCTACTGTTTTAGATCTGTTAGAGGGGCTGATGAGTTCGTTTCTGAGACAGTCCCTTTGTTAATGCATCCTGAATCCCTGGCTCAAGACCAGAAAATCCTTTAGTTTGATCTTTAAAATAATCCTTTACATGATTAAGTGTATACGCATTCGCTTTTAAGGGTGAATCTTTAATAGCGTTTTGGAGTTTCTCTAAATCATGCACGGATGCATCACTTTTTAAAACGTCATCCATGAGGTTTAACACACTGCCCAGCTGCTTAGCGTCTCTCACCTCAGATGCAGTAAGGTTCGTGAGCTTTTCATACATCTCCTGTGTGGACAGCGTTTTACTTTCAAACTGACTCCGCAACGCTTCCACGTCCGTCTCAAAACTCCTGACAGTACAATTAAAGTTTTTAGGCTGTGTGGGTGGTCTTTGATCTTCAATCTGAGGGGATACCTCT
>CAZEFS010000013.1:0-4787 GCA_964511545.1 uncultured Opitutales bacterium | reverse complement strand
ATTTTCAACCTGCGTGGACAAGCCTTCCTCATGACTCCCTACAGTAGAATTAAAGTTTTGAGTTCTACTCTCATTTTTTGAAAAACGTGGCCATAACTGACTATATTTACTGCTCAACTGACCCTTAAGGCTATCGAGCTGTGCCTTAGCATCATTCATTTTTGGCACTATCACGCGGTTGTGAAATTCTCCTACTTTAGTTTTTGCGCTACTCACTGTTTCTGCTGCTTTATTGTAAATCCTGCCAGGAGCACTCGCAAGGGTAGTTTTAATACTGTTTAACATAGATACATAGGGCTATAATCAGTGAAACGATAGTTTAAGTATAATGATAAGCTATTATTATAAATAAGGCAATTCAAAATAGACTTCTTCGGGCAATCCCCTTTAATCAATTGGAAGGGGAAATCTTGGGCTTATGTTAATCCTTCAGGCGGATCTATCCTGCTTGTTTTCTAAACTTCTCAATAATGCCGCAAGAGGTCTATTGTTTTTAAATGGACTGTCTTGAGTCCTTTCACAGAGAGGGAAAGTTAGCCATTGCTTTCAGTAAGAAAGAAGGACGTTTTAGCGGTGTTTTAAGCAAACGCTTACGGGGAATTCGAAGCATCTATTATACCCCCTCTCTTAGCTCAGACTAAATCTTGTACAGTAGCAGACTTACCCTATATGAGGGCATGTGCCGGCACATCCTTAGTAACGACAGCTCCCGCTCCTATCATAGCATGCTCCCCAATCGGAATGCCAGGCAGAATCAGGCAGAATCACTGCTCCGCCGCCGATAGAGGCTCCTTTCTTAAAAACTATCTAAAAACTATGACCTCTCGCTAACGCTTGAGATTGAGTTTCTGGATTAACGCGTTATAGCGGTTTAGATCTGTACGCTTGAGGTAAGTCAGAAGCTTACGACGCTGGGTAGTAAGGCCAATTAGGCCACGGCGGGAGTGAAAATCCTTATTGTGGGCCTTGAGGTGCTGGGTAAGGTGGGTAATGCGGTCTGAAAGCAGAGCCACTTGCACTTCGCAAGAGCCTGTATCGCTGGCATGCCGACGATTATCCTGAATAATGTGAGATTTTTCTGTAGTATTTGACATAATGAGATGTGAAAGCACAAGATCCTCAAGAGAAGTTAAGCCTCTCTATAAGTCTAGCAAACAGGCCAGAACTTATCGCTTTTAAGGGCATAGCCCCTAGGATCTAGGAAATCAGGATAACAGTATCCTTTTCTCTAGCGTTAAGTAGTACATGGTAAAAAATCTCTGTCTTGGCAAGAAAAATTCATTTCCCTTCTATCGCATGAGACCTATCATTAGTTTTTGATAGATTGAAGATGCTTTTCCAGAAAAGGATTGGAATGCAAATCATGGATGATTAGGACGGCGCTTTACCTCTTATTTTTCAAAACCACCCAACCTGAGCCAGGCCTAAGGTGTTTCAATCGAAGGTTCATACTCAAAAAAAGATTTACTTTATGTTTTTAAAGCTCTATACCCAAAGAATGACACTTTCAGTTGGAATCACGGCACCCCTTTTTACCCTAAAACAGAAGACAGAGAAGGGATTACAAGACGTAGCCTTAGGAGAAACCTTAGGCAAAAAAAACATTGTACTTTTATTTTTCCCTTTTGCTTTTACGGGAGTCTGTACGGATGAACTTTGCTCTGTTTCCCAAGGCATAGGAAGCTATGAAGACTTGGACGCTGCAGTCTTTGCTATCAGCGTTGATAGCCCCTTTGCTCAAGAAGCCTGGGCCAAGCAAAATAACATCACCGTGCCCCTGCTGAGTGACTTTAATAAAAAAGTATCGCAAGCCTACTACGTCCTCTATGAAAATTTTTTGGGCTTTCAAGGTGTAGCCAAAAGAGCTGCGTTTATTATTAATAAAGAAGGTATCATTGTGTATGCTTTTGCTTCAGAAGACGCCAAACAATTACCAGATTTTTCAGCCATACAAAGGCAGCTAGAAGACTTACTCTAAAAGCCAAACCTGCATGGCCCCGGCTCATTTTTAGAGCTTGCAAAAAAATAAAGATCGCTTTAGAAAACGGTGAGTTTTGAAAATTTCTTAGATACTACTTGAATTTCTGGTAGTTTTGTTTCTGGTAGTTTTCAAAGAACTTAACAAGGCTTTATACCGAGAGGTCGTATGTCAAAAAATTTAGAGGGTCAGTACCTGGTAGATACAGAGGCTAGCCCAGTCATCATCAAGGTGATTGGCAGAGCCAGCTACCTGAATTGCAGGCCTTTGTCAGAGTTTTTTGAAAGAATGTTAGCCCAAAATAAGCTAGAGTTTGGCATTCATCTTGGAGCATGCACCAGCATGGACAGCACCTTTATGGGAATTATCACCAGCCTAGCCATGCGCCTAGCCCAAAAACAAACTAGCGGCAGCATTCACCTCTATCATCTTTCAGAAAGAAATCTTGAGCTCATTCATAATATGGGACTAGACCGCATCTTGATGATTGAAAAAGGGGAGATCCCGCCAAAAACGACTCCTCCTACCGAAAGTCCTCTACTTTTGCACCAATGGGAAGCCGCTAACCCAGAGCTAGTCCTGAAGGCACATGAAGCTCTAGTCGCCATCCAAGAGGCCAACAAGCGCAAGTTTGAAGACCTCCTGGTTTTTTTGCAACGAGAAGTCGAAAATACCGCTTCTTAGTCTATGCTGTTTTATTTTGTAATCGGTCTTAGTTTAGGATTGTTCTTTGGGGCCATTGTCCATTTCCAGTCTTACAAAAAGCGTGTTAGCCTTGAGGCGGCTCACCAAAAAATCTTAGAAGAAAAGCGAATTATTGTCAATTTCATCCATAATCTTTCCGAGGCTATTCAGGCTAATATCTCAAGAAAAGCTTTGTTTGAGCTTATCCTGCATACGGCTACCATCAGTACTGGCGCCTCGAGCGCCTGTATCTATGAAGTAAAAGAAGACCATCTTCTTGCGATTGCGATGGAGGGGCTTTTCCCCCCCCAGAGTCCGGAGATACGAGAGGCCGAAAGCGAAGACTACTCGAAAGCAGCCTTTATCAAAGAACTCTTGGAAAAAGAAGTGCTGACCTTTCATGACGGCCTGATTCCCAAGGTAGCCAAAACAGGAGAAGCGCTCTTCATCCCTCAGGCAGAACATGTAGCGGGTGTTCCCCACTATTTCAACCCCTTGCTCAAGGTAAATTCGCTGATGATAGTGCCCATCAAAGTAAAGCAGAGAATCCTGGGGGTAATAGCTGTATGTAATCCAGTACAGTATGTTCATTTTAAGAAAATTGACTTTTCTTTAGTGCAATCGCTTGCGGATCAAGCTGCCATGGCTATCAACCAGTTAGATCTAGTCTCGCTACAAGTAGAAAAGAATAAGATTGATTTTGATCTCTCCTTAGCCAGAAACATCCAATCCATGCTCCTTCCCAAGAGGATTCCGTCTCCTCCCAACTTAGCCATCAGTCCCTATTACGAAGCAGCCCAAAAAGTAGGGGGGGACCTTTATGATATCTTTGAGATTGATAAAGATAGCATTGGTATTGCCATAGCAGATGTATCCGGGAAAGGCATCCCAGCTTCTTTAGTCATGGCTATCTGCCAAACTAGCCTTAGGCAATATGCAAAAACCTATCTCTCACCCGCAGCAGTCCTCAAGGCTCTCAATAAGACTATGCGTTCTAGTATTGCGGAGGATATGTTCGTCACCATGGTGTATGCCGTTATAAACCTAAAAACCCACACTGTGACCTGGGCGCGGGCTGGCCACGAAAAGCCCTTACTCATTAAGCATACCTCCTCACCTTACCCACAAGTGATTTCCTTACAATCAGAAGGTATGGCTCTTGGAATTGTTGAATCAGAGCTCTTTGATGCAGTTATTCAAGAACACATGCTGCCCTTTGAGACTCATGATACATTAGTATTGTATACCGATGGCCTAACAGAAGTATTTAACGCTCAAGGGGCACAATTTTCGACTGCTTCGCTGATAAACATTTTAGAAAATCACCCTGATGAAGAACCGAAAACGCTCAATAGTCATATTTTGAAACACTTGCATCACTATTCTGAATCTCACAGTTTTCCTGATGATCTGACCTTAATAACACTGAAGCATCTTTAATCCTTTAACAGATATGGCAATCCTGAGATCGTTTCCCGATATGCAAAAAAAACTTTTTTTATCTATGAGTCCTAATACCCTCATCGGCTTTAGCGTTCTAGCACTCAATGTGATAGGATTGATCATCCTAGCCAGTGCCAGCCAATCTTTCAGCCCCAATACTATTCCTTATTTTCAGAAACAACTCAGCTGGCTTGGCCTTGCATGCGGTTTTTTACTTTTAGCCTACAAGCTCCCTTGGGGCAAATTAAGGAATTATGCGTGGGTACTGGGGGGCTTCACTGTAGGGTTACTGGTTCTGGTTTTAATTCCAGGGCTAGGCGTAAAAGTGAATGGGGCACAGCGCTGGCTAAACCTGAAAATAATTCGCCTGCAGGTATCTGAATTTGCTAAAGTGGGCCTTATTGTGGTTTTAGCGCATTACTTAGCAGCCCAACAAAGGCATATCCATACCTTTAAAAAGGGGTTTTTATGGCCTGCTTGCATCACAGGGCTCTTTAGCTTTCTCATCATCATAGAGCCAGATTTTGGGACAGCTTTTCTCTGCGGTCTAGTGGGTTTTACGCTCATGTTTTTGGCAGGTACTCGCTTACTTTTTTTACTGCCTTGTATGGCTTCTGGTCTCCTAGCTTTTGGGATAGCGGTCTTATTAAACCCCGTGAGGCTCAAGCGTATCACTGCCTTT
>CAZEFS010000012.1:10251-16608 GCA_964511545.1 uncultured Opitutales bacterium | reverse complement strand
AAAGGCACCAGAATTGTACCTACAGTGGCCTTACAGGCCTTTACCTCTTGCAAGCACAGAATATCAGGCTGGTGTATATCCAGAAAGTCCTGAAAGTTTTTCCGCATTACGGCCCGTAGGCCATTGACATTCCATGAAATCAGTTTCATCCCCCGTATTTCTTGGGTTTTAGGAGGTATGCAGAGGTTTTTCTCCATCGTCGTCTTCATCATTTTCTATGACAACAGAGCGGGCCAGATAATCGTGC
This sequence comes from uncultured Opitutales bacterium, assembly GCA_964511545.1. GTDB lineage: Bacteria > Verrucomicrobiota > Verrucomicrobiia > Opitutales > CAZEFS01 > CAZEFS01. The sequence goes on along the minus strand of CAZEFS010000012.1, from coordinate 16,361 downwards.
CCTGCGAGCCGTGGCTTATTCAAAAAGGCTAAGGCATAGTTCACCATCAAAAAGGGGAAGAACCAGACTAGGGCCAGCGCCTTTACCGCTCCTCGAAGGCAGATATCCCAGAACATCAGATCTTCGTAGCTTTTTAACTTTACAATTTTCAATCGAAAGACGCGTTTCCCTAAAGAACTTCCCTGCAGAAAAGCATCTGAAAGTATAAAATAGAGCCAATAGACAAGAAGATTGATGTTTTGGCAGTAATAGATCATCTCTAGCTGGTCTTGTGATAGGGCGCTGACCATCGTGCTTAGGCTCTCTTTTGCATCTAAAGCATGATGGACTGTTTGCTGCAGCTCTGCCATTTTACCGGGATATTTTTGAGGCAAGAGGTAGACAAGTAGCAAAGTCAGACTAAGGTTAAACACTAGAAAAAAATCTAAGGCAAAGGCAAACGTACGCTGCCAAAGCTTTGCCACCGAAGGCAAGGTTTCTACAGTCAGGTTTGGGCTATTCATCTTGTTTTAAGTAAGCTTTTAGAGTATTGTGCATCAGCATAGCTACCGTTAGGGGCCCTACCCCACCCGGAACAGGCGTGATGGCCTCCGTTTTATGCTTCAGTGCTTCGAAATCTACATCCCCTACCAAACGGTAGCCTGAGGCCTTGGTACTGTCGGGCAGTCTATTGATGCCAACATCGATCACCACTGCCCCCTTTTTTACCATGCTTTCTGTAACAAAATGGGGTTTGCCAATAGCCGCTACGAGAATGTCTGCCCGTTGGGTAATGCTAGCTAGGTCCTTGCTTTGGGAGTGGCAGACTGTCACTGTAGCGTTGCCAAAGGCTTTCTTTTGTAAAAATAAGAGGGCTGCGGGCTTACCCACAATGAGGCTACGCCCCAAGATAACCACTTCCTTGCCTTGAGTAGGAATGTTTGCGTAGGCTATCAGTTTTGTAATACCCAAAGGCGTACAGGGCACAAAGCCACTATCGTCTTCTTGGCAGAGCTTTCCTAGGTTTAACTGGTGAAAGCCATCGACGTCTTTATTGGGATCTAGGGTGTTGAAAATTTTTTGAGCATTCAAATGAGCAGGCAAAGGCGCCTGGACTAAAATACCGTGTACCTGCAAAGAGGCGTTTAAAGTTTCTATCAAGGCTATAAGCGTAGCCTCATCTACCGAGAGCGGCAGCTTGCACACTTCACTGGCTATACCGATACGAGCGGCTACGCTTTGTTTTTTTGCGATATAACTCACGGATGCAGGGTCTTCCCCGACTTGAATGAAAGCAAGGTGAGGTACCGTTGCAAGCCCTTTTCGCTGCTGGGTAAGCTCCTCTAAGATAGTCCCTGAGAGCTGATTTCCATCTATAATCATGCAGGATGGTATACAAGCTCAGAGGGTTTTGACAAGCTTCTTTCCACTTCTGGTTTAAAATCAACTCCTCGTTTAAAAAATAGAGTGGTTCGGAGCTTCGCTTTAACGGTATTGGCTTTGGATGGACTCTAGAGTTGCATTAAAGCTAGTAGCAGTGGTAGAGCTATTATTGTATGCATTATTAATGGCATTTTTGAGAGCTTGGTATTGCTCAAAAGAAATGTTTTGCTTTTTCTTCTTATAAAAGGCCCGGACTGTAGGCGTACCCGGGGGAAAGCGATTCGCTCTAAAGAGGTTGCTATAGCTAAATTCCCTATCGGGGGGATAAAATACGTATTGCATCATCAGAGGCTCCCAGGCTACTTCGCTCTTAAATAGGGCAATCAAAGAGCCACGGATCCGTAGGATCTTGTCTTCCCACATCTCTAGAAAGCGTACGAGGTTATTGATACCTCCAGAGTTGTATACATCCGTTCCGGTAATGATGGCAGCGGCAATTTCGGTGTCTTGCGGGATATTTCTATCATTTTGGTTAGGAATAGGTGCAAAGCGAGTGACATCTGCCCGGCTGAGTCTATCATCCCAATTATTGGATAAAATTGTCACGGCATCGGCTGCTACGGCAGCGGGCACTTCTGTCGTATCCGCATTGGTACCCTGGCCCGTACTCATAGAGCCATCGGCATTGTAGTGGCCCCGGATGTAAAGGCGGTTGTTAGTCGCTATTGTAAAGCCCTCACCCCCTCTTGAGGGAAGTGCTTGCGCGTTGATCAGCCGTAAGCCGGTAGAAACAAGATTATCAAACTCGACATAGACCACTCCATTCCAGTTTGGGATACTCCCCGCATCCAGAGCTGCTTTTAGTTTAGCAATATCCAAATCTACTAGGTGAATCCACTGCCGGCAACGAGCATCCCAGAGTTTAATAGGCGTGTTATTGGCACTATTCGGTTCTGGCTGTAAGGCTAAAAAGGGAGCGCAAGGGCGATCCGTTATGATGTAGGGGCTATTGCCGACTATGCCTGCGTAATATATGGCGCCATCTAGATAGTTTTTTACACACGCTTGCCGACCCTCGTTGACATCTGTTCCGCTGTACACGCCTTCGGCCCAGGGATTTATGTCCCTATAGTAGTTTTGAGCAAAGTTTAAAAGACTCAGTATATTATTCGCGCTAAAAGTATTGGCTCCTTGAGAGCGAAAAATAGAGTTGGGATCTGCTGGGTAAGCCGCATTAAATACGTTTGGGATCGTAATGAGCTCTTGTCTATAACGGCCCAGAGAACCGTCTGGATTTTTTCTGTAATACGGGCCAGAGGCATCGCTTGTACACTTATAAGCGCTAATGCTCACCGTGTTTTTATATTTATTCACATTTTGTTGATAAAAATAACCGGCTAGCTCAGGCGTTATATCCCTCTGGGGAGGAGGCACAAACTGTGAAGGCGGTGTGGTCAAATATACACTTTTGGCTGGTAAAGGCGGAGCCAGATACTCGTCATATATATTATAAAACAACATCCCTGTATAATTGCCGCCAAAACGACTCAAATACGGATAAGGGACGCTAATAGTGGTACTAGTGTCCGGGTTCGTTTGTGGCGTTATGGAAATTTTTATCACTAGGCCAGCTTTATTAGCGAATTTTTCAGTTTCTATATTCGGGCTTGGGTTTTGACTAACGGGCGTAGGGGACTCTATAATTGTGTGATAGGGATTAGACGCAGCGCTCGTAGTATTAGCCGGTACGCCAAAAGGCTGGATCAGGCCTATTCCCATTTCCTGAGTTTGTACATATCCGTTCCAGCGGCTCAGAGCGTAGCTTGCCCAGCTAGAACCGCTATAGGAATTAAACACATCATAGATGGGAGAGGCGTCTGTCCCTCCTGTTCTAAAATACACATCGCCAAAAGGAGCTAAGGCCTGGAGGGAGCCTGCGGCTGTCACCGTACCATTAAAATACACTCCCCCCTCAGACACCATGACAAGATTACCATTCGCATGCGTAGGCCCTGAAATAACCATGGGCTGAGCAGGCCGTAGGACGATTAAATCTCCATGCGTAAACACTCCATAAGATAGTACGGGAATCTCCCTCACTTGCAGATAGGCACAGTTACAATCTTTGAGCGCAGATCCGCTAGACCCTGCTTGTTCTATCTTAGAGAGCAATAGAATATCACGTTGGGGAACGGTCTTCCCCTTATCTGGATCGTTTTGATTGACTAGCAAGAGGGGATCTATATAGCGGCTGATAGGATCTAAAATCGGTGCAACGACAAGTTCTGACTGAAGGGAGCTTGTGGCTACATTATCACTATAAAAGCTAGCCTGAGGCAGCGTTAAAGGACGGGTTCTAAACTCATTTCTATCCAAGGCAGAAGCTGCTCTTAAACGTTCTCCCATTTGCGAAAGCCCATATTCGAGCAAGGCTCCAGAATTGTAATTGAGGGTAACTCGGGTTTCCGTTACCTGGGCCTGCTTTCGCTCCTGATTCGTCCACGTTAGCAAGGAATAGGTGAGAATACTGATCACACTCACAGCCATGAGCGCAGTAAAGAGTGCGCTGGCTCGTATCGATTGAACAGATTGGACCATAAGGGGGAGAATAAGAGTAAACGATTAGAGCGTGCTCCAGAGACTCAGTATAAAACTAAAAGGCCTCATGATCAGGGGCGTACGACCTAGAGCTGGAGCGATAGACTTGCCACTCACCAGCACCTTTGTCGCATCCTGGTAGAGAAAAACAGAGGTGGCTGTACCTTGTAGGTGCTGACCAGAGACTTTATCCAGCACTGTGGTATGCGTGCTTGTGGTATTGGCTGCGGGCAAGGGCACTTGCGAAAGATCGGTATAGGTAGAGCTAAAGACCGTTTCATGGCGCTTAAAGGCTAGAGGGTTAGCGTCTGTTGCATTATCCAGCAGGTAATAACCCACGATCTTATAAATACGTTGATTATAATCGGTATAATATAACACTAGATAATTCCCTTTGCCTCCTGAGGCAACGAGTGTCCGTGTACCCTGAAAGGAAGTATAGACAGCCAGGCCATCAGCTGCCTCCACATCATTTAAAATGGTAGACGTAAAAGAGCGAAGCTTTTGGCTCAGCTGGAGGTTAACCGTAGTGGTATTGCTGGTCCTGATAGAGTAGATGTACATGGAGGAGATCGCAGCCAGGATGAAGCCCATGATACTCAGGGCTATTAGGATTTCCACTAGGGTAAAGGCGTGAGATCTTCTCTTCATGCAGGGGGTAGGACTGGGAAGGTTAGAGAGAGCTAGAATTATTCTGATTTTGCGGGGGAGGCGTATAAGGCGGAGCAGGAACCCATACCGGAGGGGGTGGCGTAGGCACCCAGGGTATAGGAGAGGGTACGGGCGGCATCGGCAGGGTGTTTTCGTAATACTTGGGGTGGAGAGAGACCCGCTCTGAAGGCCAGCGCTCTGGCTGCTGGTTAGACTGGAGAAAAACCTCCGTTGTAGGGGTAAAGGCGATCGTATAGCTATTGTCTAGCTTGGAGAGCAAGGCCTGCAGGTTGTACATAGGCCACTGCTGAGGTGCAACCCCCGTCCCCCTGCCCCAGGTATAACGATAGGCCAGATCAATGAGGTACCAATCACCCGCTGGGGTGTCCTGTAGGGTAATACTAGGCTTTATCTGAAGCTGTACTCCTGGCGCCACCAGAGACATGACGCTAGTAGGCACTGCTGTCCAGTCATTTTCAGTAAATGAAGAGGTGGTGCCATCTGTATGATATAAAGTAAAGGTAGAGCTATCCAGCTCCACACTTTTTAGGCTACGAAGCTGGTCTAGGTAGCTTCTGGCTAGGTTAAAAATAGCTAACTTTTTTTGACCATCATCGGTTGTTTTCTTCGAAAAATAGAGCCCCTGCAAGAGGGCAAGCCCTCCGACACTGAGTAAAAAGGTGGCAACCATAAGCTCCAGGAGCGTCATGCCTCTGGATTTAGAGAAAGAGGAAAAGGAGGACATAAGGGGTAAAAACAAGCAGATTAGGCTTTGGTAAAGTAAGGCTGAAGCTGGTCTAATTCTTCCTCAAGCTGGGTATGGATGGATTCTAGCTGCTCTAGCCTCCTCTGGGCTTGATCCGTTTTCCCTGTTAAGCTAGAAAGGGTATTGGCGCTAAGCCTTTCTAGCATAGGATCAAGAGCTTTTTCTTGCCCAAGATACGCCTCTAGGGCTTGTGATGTTTTTTGACTAAAGGCTAAGTGTTGATGCAGCGTCTCTTCCTGGGCCTGCGTATTCGCAAGCCTAGTGGAAAGCTTATTTAAGCGGCGTACAGGCTTGTTCTGCGCATATTGGACCTGTAAATCCTTCTGCAAGGCTTTTTTAGACGGCAGAGCTTCAGGCATAGCTGTCGTCACTAGGGCCTTTGGCTTTGGATGGGGTGCAGATGCCCCTGGAGACTTTATTTGAGAAGAAGTAGGGTGGCTTCTGGCTTGGTGGTAATACAAAACATAGGTAAAACCGATACCACTCAAACAGGCGCCTACAAAAAAAATCAAAAATATCTTAGGAGGATGCATGAGTAAAAAGCAAGAACTCCTCTATCATAAGGCCTCAAGCAAACTTGTCAAGCCTACCTTAGGGAGACTTTTTAGGGTAGAGTTGGCTCCACCTTTGCCTTAGCCATTGAGCCCCTTTATCTCCTAAAAACAAGAGAACGGGCGTAAAGATGAGCGTTAGAAACTGTGCAAATGTCAGCCCATAGGCAATAGAGACTGAG
>CAZEFS010000012.1:0-10241 GCA_964511545.1 uncultured Opitutales bacterium | reverse complement strand
GCTTCCACCATTGCGTAGAGGGGTCTCCCAGGGTCATAAAGCTTTGGCCACTGCCGATAAAGTTGATATTCAGCCCAATAGCCATGGGGACTACCCCCAAGATAGTCGTAATGCCCGTTAGCATCACAGGCCGTAGGCGCTGAGCCCCTGTTCTTAAAATAGCCTCTACCAGGGGCAAGCCTTCTCGCCTTAAATAACGATAGGTGTCTATCAAAACAATATTGTTATTCACCACTACCCCCGCTAAAGAGACGACGCCTATCCCATTCATAATAATCCCAAAGGGCTGACGGGTAACCAGTAGGCCTATCATCACCCCTATAGTAGAGACTATAACTCCGGTGAGGATCAGCAAGGTATCGTAATAGCTATTAAATTGGGTAATGAGAATCAAGGCTATGAGTGCTAGAGCCACTAAAAATGCCCCTAGTAAAAATTGAGCAGACTCCTTTTGGTCTTCATCCTCACCCTTAAATTCTACCTTTACTCTAGCATCTAGAGGCTGCTCTGCCTGCAGCCAGGCTTTGAGCTCGGTCACCTTATCATTGGGCAACACCCCAGGCGCTGTATCTGCATAGGCTGTTAGCGTACGCCTCCCCTCTGTACGGCGAATGATCCCAGTCTTAGGCGCTGCCTTGAAGGTGACGAATTCACTCAGCGGTACGTAACCTTTTGACGTATTCAGACGAAGGTCCTTCCACTGGCTAATCGTCCTATAAGCATCTGGATAGCGTAAGATGATATCCACTTCATCATCGGCATCATCTGGCCTATATTTTGATAATACATATCCATTTGTAATCAACCTAACCATCGCGCCAGCACTCTGAATATCGGCCCCATAGAGGCTAGCCTGGGATCTGTCTACCTCCGTTACCCATTCTATACCCGGAAGTGAACGAGTATCCTCGATATCGATTAGCCCCTCAATCCCCTTCATCTTAGCCAGGACTATCTCCAGAGAAGGCTCTACCAGTTCTTGCAACTGTGAAGAGAGCTGAAGCTGTATCGGCTTAGACAGACCCCTGGGACCGGCTTGCTCTTTTCGGACCTCGATGATAACGCCAGGAACGTCCGCCACCACGGCTTTAATACCCTCTATAATCTCCTGGGCTTTAGGCCGGGTTTGCCAATCGGTAAACTCTACCTCTAGGACGCCACACGCATCTGCTGGCATACCTCGCCTACCCGCAGCGCTGGCCTGAGCCTCCGTGTAGATATTTTTTATGCCTTTTAGAGGGCGGATGCGAGATTCTACCTCCTCGGTAAGAGAGGCCACTTCAAAGATAGATAAGTTCCCCCGGGCCCTGACGTAGACGTTAATCCGCTCTGGCTCTACCGAAGGAAAAAACTCTACCCCCCTGCCCCATAGACCCATGCACAGCACAACGATCAAAAAGAGCAGGGCCGTCCCCCCTAAGACACGAAGTGGCCGATCTAAAGCAAACTTTAGCAGGCGCACATACCAACCCGTAAGGCCACCCAGGCTCAAAATATCTCCTCTTTCAGCTATACTGAGACGCCTTAGGACTTCTGCATCCCCCTTGCCAGGCCGGCCGATAAGAGCCCCCAAAACGGGCATAAACACTAAGGCCACCACCAAAGAAGATAGCAAAATACAATTCACCGTAATCGGCAAATAGCGTAAGAATTTCCCTACCGTACCGGGCCAAAAAAGCATAGGCAAAAAGGCAGCAATCGTCGTCAGCGTAGAGCCTATAACCGGCAAGATCATCCGCTGCGAGGCCAAAAGATACGCAGCTCCTCGGTGCATGCCTTCTAGCATCTTCCTGTCAGCAAACTCTGTCACGATGATGGCCCCAGCTACCAGCATACCTATAGAAAGGATGAGGCTAAATAGGACGACGTTGTTAATCGTCACCCCTCCTAGGTGCAAAAAGAAAAGGCCCATCAAAAAAGACCCAGGCACAGCCAAGCCCACCAAAAGCGTACTGCGAAAGCCTAAAGTGCAGCCCACTACCAGCATGACGAGTATCATAGCCAAAATAAGGTTGTTCTGAAGATCCCTAAGCATGTCCTGAATATGCTTAGACTCATCCTGCATATAGGTAATACGTATAGCCTCAGACAGGTAGGGCCTTTCCTCTTCAATCAGAGCCTTGATAGCCTTAACCGTTTCTATAATATTCTCCCCTGATCTTTTTTTAATATACAAGGCCTTTGTCGGATGGCCGTTGATCCTTGCTATACTCTCTGGATCCTTAAAGGTACGTTTAACCTCAAAAACATCCTTTGCCTCCAAGACGCTATCCTGGCCAACTTTTATGGGGTTATGGACAATATCAAAAACATTTTTATAAATACCGGGTATTTTAAACGGCATACGGCCCTTGCCTATATCCCAAGTACCGGAGGAGACAAGCTTGTTGTTACGCTGCAAAAGAGAGATGACCTCCTCGAACCTTAAATTATAATACTCCAAAGCCTTGGGCTCTATCAGCACCTCAATGAGGTCCTCTCTATCGCCACCAATATCTACAGCCAGCACGCTAGAAAGCGTTTCGATCTTATCCCTGAGAGATCTAGCAATGCGAATTAGCGTGGCCTCCGGCACATCTCCTGAAAGGCCTACTATGAGCACCGGAAAGCTTGCAAAGGATACCTCATGAATGATGGGCCGTTTGGCATCGTCTGGCAGATCTGCCTCTGCTAGCTGTACAGCAGCTCTGACATCCTCTAAAGCCTTGTTTTTATTAAAGTTTGCCACAAACTCTAAAATTATCGATCCCATGCCCTCTACGGCTTGAGCAGACATCTCCTTCACCCCCTCAATACGCTTGAGCTCCTTTTCTAGGGGCTTTAGCAGTAGCCTTTCAGCATCCTCAGGCGATACTCCCTCTAAGGCCACGGTGACATAAATGACAGGAATATCAATGTCAGGCGTTGCTTCTCTTGGCATCTTTTGAAAAGCCACCCAGCCTCCAAGCAAAAAGAAGGCAAAACAGGCAAAAACGGCGCGGTTATTCTTAAAACAAGCTTCTAGAAGGGCATTCATAGGCTAAAAACAAAAGAAGGGCTAAGGCTGGGTAGAAACTTCCTGGCCAGGAAGGACAAAGTCTTGCCCTTGGCAGATAATACGCGCCTTGTCTGGCAAGCCAGCAAGACACACAAAGGAAGGATCAGACTCTACGATATCTGCCTTATAAAAACAGACTTTTTGATGCTCATCCACCACCTTTATCCCTAGGGCTCCTTCTTGATCTAGGCACAAAATAGAAGGCGATACCCGGTGTACTTTCACCACCTCATAGGGAAGGCGCAAGCTAGCACTCATCCCAGCAGGAAGGGTATAGTCTGGGTTAGGAATTTCCACTTCAATAGCATATGTACGAGTATCCGGCTCTGCTTCTTGGCTGATATAGGTGATTTTACCTTCTGCTGGAGGGTGGCCCTTAAAGTGAACATGGGCTACTTGATCCTTTGTGAGATGGGCCACTTGGCTCTCAGTGGCATAGCCTACAACTAAGAGAGGGTTATTTTCAATCAGGGTTGCCAGGCTATCGCCTATGCTCACAAAGTCTCCTACTTCCACGTCTCTAGTTTGTAAAAAACCCTGCAAAGGAGCTTTGACTTGGGTATAGTCTAGCGTAAGGCCAGCTCTTTCATGCTCGGCCCTGGCTTCTTCTAAGGCGCACTTTGTAGCTATAAAACGACTATGGGCTTCATAACCCCTTTCAAGCAGGTCCTCTGATGCTTTGTATTCTATCGATCTTTGCTCGAGCAAGGCCTCTGCTTTTTTAAGAAGATTTTCTTTCTCTCTAGGATCGATTTGTATCAGCAGAGCTCCTTTTTGAACAAAATTTCCCCTTTCTACGAAAGTTTCCAGGACCCTTCCACTCGTTTCTGCCCGTATGTGCACCACTTTTAGGGGCTTTGTCTTGCCACTCAGTGTGTAGGTTCTTTCTATAGGACTAGCCTCCTCTTCGATCACTTTTACACAAAAAAGCGCCGTCTTCTCAGGCACGGTGAATGCTTTATCTTTTTGTAGATAGGAAGAAAAGATACGACCGAATCCATACAGCAGGACTATAGCAACTAGATAGAGTTTATAATCTTTCAGGAAACGCATGTGAGTTTAAGAGCTTGCCTTCTTTGAAGTATTTAAAAGCGTTTCTAGTGTAGCTGTAAAGGTTTTTATCGCATGTTTGACTAAACTGGCATCCTGAAAGCGTTCCGCAGCAACCAATCGGTCAAGCTCAGCTGATAGTTCCTGAAGCTTGGCTTCTAGAGCTTTAGGGCTAAGGCCATGGCGAGGAACCTTGCCCAGGTGCTGGCACGATTTATGCAGTTTGGCTAAATAATCCTTTAGATACCCCTCAAACACGATATAGCAGTGGCTGCAGCCTAAACGTTTTTTGAGGAAGACGTCCTCTAGAGACTGGAAACACTGAGGGCAAGCTGAAGACCTATGGACAAGTTCAGGAAGAGGACTGTCTTTTTCTTTTTGGCATGCTTTTAAGGGTAGGCCTAGGCCACACACACAAAACTCAGCCCCTTTGGCCAGGAGACTATTGGGGAAAAAGCTTGCGTATATTTCACAAGACTTGCATCTGCGCTTGGGCATTTGTTTAGTCTGTTAGATTTAAAGAAAAAGCGCAATCCTTTAAGTCCACACAGCAGCACAGCCAACCAGAAGTCTATGCATTAGACCTCTTGCAGACCCACGTATTTTGGTTTCTTACTTTATAAACACACAGACCTGCCGAATATTCTCCTATAAGCTAAGCCTAAACACCCCATACAAGGCCCTCGCTTTTAGCCGTTGTGTATTTTACTATATGCGTGATGATATTACAGGTGTATCCGTACAAGGTCTAGTGCCGACTCATCAGGGATCTGCCCTTTTTTTAGGAAATAAGCTGAAAACGATTTTGATTTATATTGATAACCACATGGGTAAAACACTCCTATCTGTCATGAAAGGAGAGCAGCGAGAACGGCCCCTGACGCATGATCTTATTTCTAATATGTTTAGAGGGTTTGAGATCCGCCTGGAGCGCGTGGTTATCAATTACGAACAGGAGGGCACCTTCCACGCTAGAATGATTTTAAAACTAAAAAATGAACTAGGTACCAAACTCCTAGAGCTCGATGCTCGCCCGAGTGATAGCGTGATCTTGGCCCTACAGCAAGCCCGGCCTATTTATATTGCAAAATCTGTCCTAGATAAATTAGAAGATGTGTCGGATGTTTTTAAAAAAGTATTTAATTCTCATACAGGTCTCTATCCGCCTCCCGAGCTTTAAAAGCTTTAAATAAAGCTTGTTTTTAAAACAAGGAGCAGCTAGAGAAAAAGCTCACTGTCTATGACCTTGATTGCTTGTCCTTTGTATATTAGACCACTTGGAAACCCACGTATTTTGGTTTCTGGGCAGGAAAAAATAAATGAGGAACCGGAGTGTACAAAAGCGTACATGAGGATTCCGAGCTTATTTTTGACGAACCTAGAGAGCAAAAGACAATGGTTATGCAAGAGGTCTATTTTCTTACTAGGTCCCTCTGGATCAGGAAAAAGCACCCTAGGCCCCTTACTTGCCCAGAGGCTGAATTTTCAATTTATAGATACCGATCAGTGGATTGAAAAACAATATGGCCATAGCGTATCTGCAATTTTTCAAGATAAAGGCGAGACCTACTTTAGGATACTCGAAAAAAAATTTTTCTTAGAAAGCCTTCCCCCAGGCCCCCTTGTAGTAGCCTGTGGAGGGGGAAGCGTGACGATACCCGGGCTCTGTGAGGCCCTCATAGCCAAAGGACTGGTCGTTGCTTTAGAAGCCAAGCCCAAAAACTTAGCCCTTCGCCTACACAATAGGCTAGACCACAGGCCGTTACTGCAGGTAGGCAGCCTTGAAGACACGCTTCGCCAGCAAATCCAAGACCGTCAGCCCCTCTACGAAAAAATCCGCTATAGGATCCCCACCGACTTCCTTTCCCCACAAGCGCTAAGAGATCAGATTCTAGACCTATACACCCGCTACTGCCTTTCCCTTCCCTGAGAATAGATTTTTCTCTTTCCAAGGCCGAATTTCAGCTAAACTTAGCCCAGTCTGTATTCTAATCTTGCTTTTTTTTTTAGATAGTATGAGCTCAAAGGCTTTAAGCTTATGTGCGGAATTATAGGATATATTGGAAAACATGCTGTACCTCAGATCCTTCTGGATGGACTAAAACGCCTAGAATACAGAGGCTACGATTCAGCAGGATTAGGTATTTTAGATACTGAAGCAGCATCCATTGCTATTGTAAAAAAAGCAGGCCGTGTTGAAAACATCGCCCAGCTGGTACACCAGCTACCGAGCAGTGCCCAAGTTGGCATAGGGCACACCCGCTGGGCCACTCATGGCGGTGTAACGGATGCTAATGCCCACCCGATGCTAAGCTCTGATGGCCAATTTGCCCTCATCCACAACGGAGTGATAGAAAATTATAAGCAAATTAAAAGCTTTCTCATAAAGAAAGGCTTTAGCTTTTCTTCAGAAACCGATACAGAAGCGCTTGCGAATCTCATCGCTTATCATTACAAAAAACTGGGCGGAGCCAAGACAGAAGAAAATTTTGTAGAAAGCGTTCGCAAAAGCCTCTTGCAAGTAGAAGGCACCTACGGGATAGCCGTGATAGGGGTAGACTTTCCAAACCACATCGTGGGCGCAAGAAAAAGCTCTCCGCTCTTGATTGGTGTAGGCGAAGATGAAAACATCCTAGCTAGTGACGCGTCTGCCTTTGTCACACGTACGCGCAATGTAGTTTACCTCAAAGATAATGAGATTGCGCTCATTTCCAAGAATGACTTTAAGATTTTCAATAATGACAAGGAGTGTATTGAAGCGATCATCCAGAAAATAGAGTGGGAAGTAGAAAGCGCAGAGCTGGGAAGCTTTGACCACTACATGCAAAAAGAAATCTTTGAGCAGCCTACTGCCATAGAAAATGCCATGCGTGGTCGCTTTTCAGACGATGGCAGTACGGCACTCTTTGGCGGGTTAAACCTAAGCGCGCAGGACCTTCGCCAAGTAGACCGTATTATTTTCTGTGCCTGCGGAACAGCCTATTATGCCTGTTTAGCTGCAGAGCACATGATAGAGCGCTATGCGCGTATCCCTGTAGAAGTAGAATATGCGTCGGAATTTCGCTATAGAAATGCCCCACTAGATAAAAACACCCTCGTCTTTGTAATTAGCCAATCCGGAGAGACGATTGACACCCTAGGCGCTCTTAGAGAATCGCAGCGCAAAGGCTTTAAAACGCTAGCTATTGTAAACGCCGTGGGCTCTAGCATCGCCCGTGAGGCTGACGGGGGGATCTACCAGCACGCAGGGCCAGAAATTGGCGTAGCTTCTACCAAGGCCTTTAGCTCTCAGCTGGTGATTTCAGCCCTCATTGCCCTTTACATGGGACGGCTAAGAGACCTGAGCTTTGAAGATGGCTGCCAAATTGTCCACGCTCTACGCAAGTTGCCCGAGCAGGTCGCCCATATTTTAAAGCAAGATACCTATATTAAGAGCATTGCTCAAAAATATGCCCACTTTGAACATGCCCTTTATCTAGGCAGGCAAAATATGCACCCCATCGCCCTAGAAGGTGCTCTAAAGCTCAAAGAAATCTCCTATATTCACGCCGAAGGCTACCCTGCAGGTGAGATGAAGCACGGGCCTATTGCCCTGATATCTGAGGCTTGTCCTTGCTTTATCCTAGCGCCTAATGGGCAGGATGGTGTGTTTTTGAAAACCTTTTCAAACCTTCAAGAGGTAAGAGCCCGAAAAGCCCCTGTAGTGGCTATTGTATCTGAAAATGCTGACCTTCCGGAAGAATGCATCGATGATGTCATTAGTATCCCAGAGGCCCATCCGATTGCCCAGCCCATCTTGGCTACTATCCCCCTCCAGTTGCTGGCTTACCACATGGCTGTTGCCAGGGGCTGTGACGTGGATAAGCCTAGAAATCTCGCAAAGTCTGTCACGGTAGAGTAGCTGAGCAACAATTGGAAGATAGGTATGTCTTCGTAAGCTCGTGAAATTTCAAAGCACTTTTAGTGAGGTAGTGCGTTTAAGAAGGCGCTAGACTAAACTGCTTCGGCAAGCAGGTATTTTAGTTTCTTGGCAATACATGCAGCCCTAAATTTTTATAAAAGAAGCCTTGCTTCCAGCTAGGTTTCAAGCTTAGAATTTTTATTTTCTATGAAAGCTATTTTAAGAATATCCCTAGGCTTTGGTTTAGCTGTTTTCATCTTTTTGGTTCTGGGCTGCGGCCTTCTTTTTGTCCCCGGGGTGCAACTGCGGCTAGCAAGTTTTATTTTAAAACAACGCTTTGACTATGTCGCCCTGGATACCCTGCAACTGAGCCCTTCGAGCCTTCGGCTACGCAATTTGCAGCTTGTGAAAAATGAGGCCCATATCAGCTTACCCAAGCTAGAACTGTACTGGGATTTTTTCTCTTTGCTACACAGAAAACCTTTCCAGCTCAAAAACTTTGAAGCCTTGGACCTACGTATCGATGCCCCAAGGCCTGAAGATCTCAACGCTCTCTTTAGCTCAGGGCATTCAGCGGACAGCGTCGTTACAGCTACTGCGTATCTCCCCTCCTCTCCTACCCCCTCTAAGTCTTCACCAGTCAACGCACCGTCCCCTCAAGCTCTGGATCAGGCAGGAAAGGCTAAGGTTAAAAAATCCTTAGGCCTCTTACAGGAATTAGCCTTTTTGGACAGGATTGCTATTGATAAGCTTGTATTGCGAGGTAGTCTTTATTTTTCAGATGCAGAGCTTAGCTTTACTATAGGTGCCCAAGACCTAGCCCCCAAAGCAAATGGAAGGGTGCACCTAGAAGGACAGTACAAAAACACCCAGCAAGATAGAGCCTTTGATAGCCTAAGCCTAGAAGGTGATGTACACCTTCACTGTGAAAACAAAAGCCAAACCAGAGAAGTCCAAGGGGACCTTGTAGTCAAACTAGAGCATCCTGAACAAGCCCTCAGCACTCATTTTGCATTCGGAATAGAGCCTACACTGAATGGCGAATATTATACCCTAGAGAGCTTTATCTTAGAAGAGTCCAACCAAGCCAGTGCCCTTTTCTCCTTAGAAGGCACGCTCGATTATGCCTTACAAACAATAAACTCTAAATTTTCCTGTAAGCTCGATGAAGCGAACTTTCATAAGCTCTTTCCTCACAAAACACTTCCCGATACTGTACTCAAAATACAGGGCACTGCCGATTACACCCTTAAAAATAAAGCCCTTGGGGTTGCAGCCTTTTTTGACTTAGACGCTACAAAGCTAGAACACCTAGAGCCCAGCCTGGCCTCGTTGGAGGCTGTCTACCTTCGAAACAAAGTAGATGTAAAACTCAGCACCGAAGGCATCGAACTGAAGGTATTCAATGCCCTCTTGCAGGATAAATCCGGCAGGAGTCTTCTAAAGTGTGACCTCTTGCAGCCCTTTTCTGCACGCTTTACATCCAAAGGCCTGCAGTTTCATGCAGTGCAAGGCCCTTTACTCAGCCTAAGCCTAACGGACTTTCCTTTTGCCTACATTGCTCCCTTTATAAAGGACTATACGGTACAGGCGAGTCCTGTTTCTGCTAGTTTTATAATGGAGCTAGAAGGTCAAACGCTTTCTTTTGTCTGTAAACAGCCGCTTGCTTTAAATGAGCTTTCGGTATCAAAAGGATCAGAGCCTTTATGTGAGGAGCTATCTATCGAGGCTGAGCCCCATATACGGTACAGCCCAGATGCGCTTTTACTAGAGTATACCCAGTGCAAGCTCATGCAAGGCAAAGCCAAAGAAGACTTACTCTCCTTGCAGGGCAAAATAAAGATCCATCTAGCAGATGGGCAAACCCCTCTCGCTCTAGAGGCTTCTGGAATGGCCCTTGCCAACATCCAAGGTATTTTGCAGCAAAAAGGGATACAGCAATACTACCGTCCCACTTTTAAAGGAAGGCTCTTTCTAGCTAGCTCGTATGATTGCAGCTACCAACTAGATACCCACACATTCAAGCTCAAGCAGCTGGAGGGAGCCCTCACGGCTGACTTAAAACTACCCAAGTCAGACGCTTACCTGAGCTTTCAGGCCCTACAAAGTGCAAGTTTTGACTGTAGCGCGCCTCTACTCGCTCCGTTTAGCGCCAATGCCCAGGGTCCCTTGTTTAAGCTTGTATTAAACCAACTGCCCCTGAGCCTTCTAGAGCCCTTAGCACTTCCCTTAACAGTAGGAGGAGATAGCGTA
>CAZEFS010000011.1:0-17185 GCA_964511545.1 uncultured Opitutales bacterium | reverse complement strand
ACTGCTGCTCAAAATTTCAAAAAAAATAATCGTGATTTTTGTGGTTTTTTTAATTCCGATGCTCTTTACATGGAAAAAATACACAATTATTCCATGAGGTCAAAGATATTGATTTTTTTAAGTACGTCTGAAGAGAACCATCCCGAAAAACGACTGCATTTCGCAGAAAAAATTATGGATCTCCACGCAAGAGAAGAGGTTTTATATCAAATAGCTATGGATCACAAATTAGACGAGCACGATATATATGTTTGTTTGATGGCCGCAAAATTGCTCAATGATCTAGATAGGCAAGAGGCGGCTTACGTTCGTATTGCTATAAGGCTGTATCACCCAGATAGTACCCTCGAAGATTTTCTTGAGCATTCGTTAGCAGCCGCAAACCTAATCCGAAACCCTATAAAACAGCAGGATGCCTATGTTCATATTGCTAGAAGAACGGTTGATTTGGGTTGGAATCCAATAACACATAACACAAAAATTTGTTTAGCAGCCGCAGACCTCATCCAAGACCCTATAAAACAACAGGATGCCTATGTTCATATTACCAAGATGTTTCAACGATACAACGCTATTACTCACCAAAATAACATTGCCCATCGGCATGACCCTTCCTTGATAGAGGCAGCATGCCGCATAGCTGATCCTAAAAAGCAAGCAGAAGCTTTCCATAAGTTGATTCAATATTCAGTTGGATCTGTGAATTATCTTTTCAATAAGGCCCTATCCCTTCCAGAAGGTGAGGAGCGAGAGAGGATACTGCATTGTATCGAGCAGTGCAGCTTGGAACAACCGAGTGATTCTATGTCTATATGTGACTGGCTAGCTAAATTTTTTACACAATTTAGCTTAACAAAAGGTGATGTAGACGCTTCAAAAAAAGAACAAGCATTAAAGAATATATATTCTTTTTATAGTGAAATATGGCCTGTTTTGAAAAAATTCAATTGTTTTCCTCTTGTCCCAGTCATGAATATCCTCTGTGATTTAGGAGCAATGCATATAAACGACATAGTGATGAGAAACAAGTCTGGTGGTTTCGTAGGTATGATTAATGGTGGAATAATGGCGACTACTCAACAATTGTGCGTTAGTCTAGAACATATCATTCAGGATGATTATCAAAAGTATGAGAAAGGTAAAATGTTTTCGTCTGTAACGAGTCGAATGATGTCTCCTGAAGAAAAAACAAAGAGCGATAGGTTTTTATCTGATATTTTTGAAATTAAAAATATTTCATCACGAGAATTGTGTATTGAGATTTTTAAGTATTATTTTTTGGGTCAAAATTTTAGTGAAGGGCTTCTAAGGTTGTTTGAAGCTCTGGATGGATCCCCATATTATTGTGACTATTGTGACAATAAGGATAAATTGGTTGAGCTCTTCTCTGGCCTGATGCAATTATGGCTTACCTCACAAAATGGATGTCCGATAGGTGAAAGCGACTTATTTTCAATCGCTGAGAATCCACACTTAACAAAGTTTATTCGTAGCTTAGTCTCCAGGGCTTTCTGTGAACAGAAGATATCACTTGCGCTAGCTTCTTATACATCATCCAGTCGTCAACGCATTCATATACACAATGAAGCCCTAAAATTTTATAAGCAACTAGATCCTAATTGCAGTGAAGTTGATGTTTTTAGTTCTCTTTGGCATAATTTTTTTATTAAACATACTGGTAATCGATTTCACCTTTCTGTTCTTAAGAAAATCATACAAAATGAAGATGTGCGTCGCTTCAAAGCTATGAAGCCAATCTTGTCCAACCAGCCAGCTGACCAGCCTATGCCTGAATAAGGTAGCGGGGATAGATTAGACCACTTGGGAATCCATTGTCTTTTGAGCCTTAAGTTTGTCAAAAATAAGATCGGAATCCTTCAGACTTCTCTCTATGAGCTACTTGTCTCCCGAAGGCTCCTGTCTCCGACGTGTCAGGCATAGCTCGCAGAGCGACGCCTGAAGGCTTCAGCGTAGTGGAGATGGCGTAGGGAGACGCCCGACACGTCGGGGGACAGGCTGGTTCCTCTCTTGTTTTTTCCTGCCCAGAAAACAACATACGCAGGTCAGCAAGAGGTCTATTTTTAGATTTTTCAAATCCTAATCCGTCCTAGGGGTTGTACGGTGATCTCCTCTGTGAGCTCTTGGTGGGAGAGAACGGGTAGCTCGTACATTTCTTTTTCTATGAGCTTACGGAGGTAGCGGCGAATATCCATAGACGTGAGTAATACCGGCTTTTGTTCGCTAAAGGTGAAATCTCCAACTTCTTGCTTAATGGCAGCGATGAGTTTTTTGGCCGTTGCAGGGTTGAGGGCGAGGTAGCTCCCAGCAGACGTTTGGCGAACCGCTTTACGGATTTCCTCTTCTATATCGGGCTGCAAGAGATATACCGGTAGGATGTTGTGGCCACGGCTATACTTGTAGCTGATATAGCGCTTTAGACTAGAGCGTACGTACTCTGTTAAAAGGACCGTTTCCTTTTCCTTCTGACCCCAATCAATGAGCGATTGGAAGATGAGCCTCAGGTTACGAATGGATATATTTTCTTGTACAAGGCGCTGCAGAATGTCTGTTAGCTTTTGAACAGGCAGAACGCGTTGCACCTCTTTGACAATCTCCGGAAATTGGGCATCTAGCTTATCGAGCAAAAACTTAGTTTCTTGTATCCCGATAAAGTCTCCTGCGTACTTTTGTAGGACAAAAGAGAGGTGGTAGGTGAGGATTTCCGCCCCAGACATAAAGGTAATCTTTGACTTTTTAAGCATGTCCTTCTTGTCTGCCTTTACCCATAAAGATTCTAGATGGGGTAAGAAGGGCTTGTCCTGGGTATATTCAATGCCGAGCATGTCCACATTTTCTTTCTTTTCTTTTAGGAGCACATGGCCATTTTTCAAAAAGCCCTGGCTAATGGGTACTTCTTGGAGGAGGACCTGGTACGAGTCATCCGCTATAGTATCATTAAAGCGTAGGTGAATGCCAGGAAAAGGAACGCCCAGGTCTTGATAGAGGGCCTTACGAATGTCAATCAGCTGGTCATTTAGCATTTCCGGATCTATCGCGCTTCGAACGGAGCTTGCTACATCTACCATGAGAGGAACAGTGATTGAAAAGTCCTCATTCTTTGCGTCTTTCCCTTCTTTGGCCTCCCCTCCTTTTTTCTGTGTGGATGCTTCTAGGCCAGGAATGCTAGACTTACTTTTTTTCTTTCCTGAAGTCTTTAATAAACTATAGCCCACCACCAGTATCGTGAATGCTAGGCACATAAATACCAGCTTTGGAAAGCCTGGCATCATCCCAAAGGCCAAAATCATAAAGCCCGCAATCAGTAAGGCATTCGGCTGAGAGAGGATCTGCCCTCCAATGTCTTTACCTAGGGCAGACTTCTCATCTGTGGTAACACGCGTTACGATAATACCCGCGGTGATAGAAATCAGCAAGGCGGGTATCTGTGAAATCAAGCCGTCTCCAATGGTTAAAATACTGTAGACTTGCAAGGCCTTTCCTGCCTCCATTCCTTTTTGTAAGACACCTATAGCCACACCTGCTAGGATGTTCACTGCTGTTATGATAAGGCCTGCAATCGCATCGCCTTTGACGAACTTCATCGCTCCGTCCATAGAGCCATGGAGCTGACTTTCTCTCTCTAGCTCGGATCGCCTCGCTCTTGCCTGTTCAATATCAATCAGGCCCGCTCTCATATCGGCATCTATACTCATTTGCTTACCCGGCATAGCGTCTAGGGTAAAGCGTGCAGCCACTTCTGCAACCCGTTCGGAGCCCTTCGTCACCACAATAAACTGGACGATTAGGATGATGATAAAAATCACCGTACCGACGATGAAGTTGCCCCCTACAACGAAGTTTCCGAAGGTAAAGATGATTTGTCCTGCATGAGCGTGCAGGAGAATCATCTTCGTTGTCGTAACGTTTAGAGCCAGGCGGAAAAGCGTGGTAAACAAGAGTAGGCTGGGAAAGGTAGAAAAAGCGAGCACCCCGGGGATATACAGTGCCATCATCAAAAGGGTGATAGACACTGTCATGTTGATAGCTATGCAAGCATCCAGCATCCATTCAGGGATATTCACAATCATCAACGAGATGATCATGACAACGATAATAGCTAAAAAGACATCGCTATAGCGGTTAACCTGCGATATAAAGGTTTGCAAACGAAGGAGTAAAGTATTCACTGCTCTAAAATTTAAGAATGATAGCCTAAAAATTGATGAAACGATTGCTTGGCCTCATGTGTTTTTCCTAGGCGCCAAAGAGCCTTACTTTGCAGTAGGGTAAAGAAGGTCTGGTCTCCTTTGTTCATCAACGGATGCTTAGATTGTTCATTCATTTCTAGAGCATGCTCGTATTCTCCATCATTCAGGTACGCGTAGGCTAGAGAGCGCATGATGTGGTAGTCTTTTGGGAAAAACAGAAGCAATCCCTCAAAGACGATTTTGGCCTGGTGATACTTGGCGTGCTGCAAATAGAGGTAACCTAGGACCAAGAGCGCATCTTTTTGTTCTTTATGTAAGGGAGGAAGGCTCGTCGTGTTTTCCATAGCTTAGGCAGCTACTAGTGCTAGGCCGCTTGCTTTTAAGAGAGCAAGATTTTCTTCATGGTTATGCAGGATCCCATGCAAGGCTTGTAGCTCTGGCTGGGCCTTCCCTGCAAAAGACTGGAGTGCCCCTTCTAGTGCTTGGTAGAATTGTTTGGGCTGGAGGGTATGGGCATCTATGCTGGGGCTTAGCTTTTTATCAAAAACACTATTAAAGGAAGGAATTTGGGTAAACTTGCTGGTCTGAAGGGTAATTTCCGTTTCTAGGGATGGTGTAGGAGCAGCAAGATCTGTGGGAAGAGCTGCTCCTGTATCTGCAACGGATACCGACCGGTTAGAGACGCCTGTTAAGCCTACATTAAAAAACTCTTTGTTGTTGATATTGCGAATATCCATAGAAAAGCAGATGAAACATGAATCGAATTGAATGCATTAATAAAAGAATCATCCTAATTTTATTTTGCTAAATTAGCAACTCTATTATGCAGCTGCTTGAGCCCTTCAATCCTGGCTTCAAGATTGGGTAAATTAAACTCACAAGGCAGCAGATGGGTAATAAATGCGAGCTCTTCTTCACGGCTAAGCCCAGCACTCACAGGGCAGAGAGGGCTTTCATTCGGATGGCAAAAAGCAAGGGCTTGTTTCAAGGTGGTGAGGGTGGGAAAATCCAGTGGTTTTACAAGGTACAAGGTAACTAGGGCCTCTGCTTTTTCAATAAATAAGGAACCTAGGCCCTCGATATCCAATTTCAGGATGCCCTGCTCATTGCATCGCAAATCGTGTATCCCCATACTGGAGCCAAAATCCTGAAGGGTCGCATCTATAAGGTCCATAAATGAAGCAAAAAAGAAAAGGATAAACCGAGAAGACTAGGCCCTATTCTAAGTAAGATCCTTTTAAGGGAGCAAGCTTTAAATAGGAGCTTTCGCAAGAGGTCTATTGAAGCAAAAGACTATAGGGGTTTGAGTGTAGGCATCCATTAAGAGGATGGAAACAATCAGAAGAAAGAGGCGTGAAAAAACTCAGGGAGCTGAGTCGATTTTTATCTCATCTTATTCCTTAAATATCTTTAAAGAGTTCTTATTGAGTATACCGCTTTTTATAACAGGCATTAATAGGATTTAACTTGAATTCGAAGATAATGCTTGCTAAAATAGTCAGTAAAATAAAATATGCTTGCTAAAATAGATTTAAGAGAAAGTCATGACGCATTTACCCATTCCTGTAATAACCGCCTTACGAAAACTAGGGCACGATATCAATCATGCGAGGCGCCGTCGCCGTATCACCGTAGCGCTGATGGCGCAGCGGGCGGGCCTATCACGATCCACTATTGGGAAAATTGAAAAGGGAGATCCCAGCGCCTCAATGGGGGCTTATGCCGCAGTACTTTTTGTCCTTGGGATGGATAAACGCCTAAGCGATCTAGTAGATAGCATACATGATCTTATTGGACGTAGGCTTGAGGATGAAAATTTGCCACAAAGAATCCGTATGCCTCATAAAAAAAATGAAAAAAACCATTCCTAGCACAGAAATTATTGTTTGGGTTTCACTCGGGCAGGAGGCTATCCGTGTGGGCAAGTTATGGTTTCATATAAAGGGTCATAAAGAAAGTGCTTCCTTTGAATATGATAAACAATGGCTCCATCATCCTGAAAGATTCGCACTGGAGCCAGCTTTACAACTGACGGAAGGGGCCTTTCACACGGGCCTTGGCATGCGTATATTTGGCGGATTTGGCGACTCTGCTCCAGACCGCTGGGGACGGGTCCTGATGCGCCGTTTTGAAGCTGCAAAAGCTAAAGACCAAAAGCGTGCACCCAAAACTCTTTTTGAGCTAGATTATCTCCTTGGAGTGAATGATGAAGCGCGCCAGGGGGCGCTACGTTTCTCAGTTTTGCCTGACGAAACTTTATTTCTCTCCCCGCAGGGACAGATGAGTATTCCTCCACTCGTTGACCTGCCTAAATTACTCTCAGCTACAGAGAGGTTCATGGCGGACCATGAGAGCGCTGACGATCTCAGACTTTTACTGGCACCCGGGTCATCCCTAGGAGGAGCACGGCCAAAAGCTTCTATTCGGGATCGTGACGGCACTTTGGCGATTGCTAAATTTCCAAGATCTGAGGACGAGTTTAATACCGTGGTTTGGGAAGCAGTAACATTAACTTTAGCCAAAAAAGCTGGTATAAGCGTGCCTTTGCATCGTTTAGAAACCATTTGCGGAAAATCTGTTCTCATTATTAAGAGGTTTGACCGTGATGGTGCCCACCGCATCCCCTTTCTTTCAGCAATGAGCATGCTAGGGGGCCAGGATAATGAACAACATAGCTACCTTGAGATAGCTTATGCTTTGGCTCAAAATGGGGCTTCCCCCGAAGAAGACATGAAAGAGTTATGGCGACGCATTGTATTTACCATTATGGTTTCAAATACGGATGATCATTTGCGTAATCATGGATTTGTGTATGAGCGATACAAAGGGTGGAGACTGTCTCCTGCCTATGACATCAATCCCATACCTCTTGAAATTGCGCCGCATATGCTCACAACCTCTATTGATTTTAACGATAATGCCGCATCTTTAGAGACGGCTATACGCGTTCATAAAGAATTTCGCTTAAAGAAAGAGGAAGCATTGCTTATCATTGAAGCAGTAGCGTCAAGCGTAAAACAATGGCGGTTTGTCGCCTCAAGATTTGGTTTATCCAAGCAAGAATGCGATAGAATGTCTAGTGCTTTTGTGTACTAAGGAATAAACTACCTCAAAAAAAGGTGTACAAAACTCAATGTTTTGTCCGGAAGTTTAGAAAATAAAATAAAGATTGAAGCGAAAGAAAAATCGCTCTACATACCTAAGTTATGCATATAGAGACTCTTCCTAAGGCAAGACGGGGTAAGCTCAGGCAACTGTCTGTCTACCTCGAAAACAAGGTTGGAAAGCTCAACGAGCTGGTACGCCTTTTAGCAAGTCATGAACTGGCTATTATTGCTCTTTCATTAGTTGAAAATATGGATAATGGGGTTGTACGCCTGGTAGTGAACTATCCAGAGAAAGCGGGTGAGG
Organism: uncultured Opitutales bacterium; assembly: GCA_964511545.1. Lineage (GTDB taxonomy): Bacteria > Verrucomicrobiota > Verrucomicrobiia > Opitutales > CAZEFS01 > CAZEFS01. The sequence goes on along the minus strand of CAZEFS010000011.1, from coordinate 9,566 downwards.
TTTTGTCTAAAAATGGCTTTACCTATACGGATGTAGAAGTCTTGGGTTTAGAGATCAAAAGTGAGGCAGCTATTGGGTCTGTTTTATCAGCTTTAGCAGAGGCAGAAATTAATATTCACTATCTATATTGCTTTCTCATGCGTCCGGAAGGGTATTCTGGATTAGTATTGCGATTAGAAGATCTAGAGCTCGCTTCTAGCATCTTATGGGTTCGTGGCTTTAAGGTTTTGGATGAAGGAGATCTTGCAAGATAAAGAGGCCATGCCGTATCGATTATTTTTTTTGCTCCTAGTGTCTATTACAGGAGTAGACCAGCTCAGTAAGGCTTTGATAGCCTCTATTAGCCCATTTTACCCTGTGGAAATCATTCAGGGTTGGCTGTATCTTATCAAAACTTATAATACCGGCGCAGCCTGGAGCCTCTTGGAGGGTAGAAGTTTTACTTTAGGGCTTTTAGGGGCAGGGATATTGTATGGAATCTGGCACTTTAGGAAGCCACTAGAGCTTGAAAGGCCCTACCAGCAAGTGGCCCTAGGGGTATTTGCCGGGGGGGTCTTAGGTAATATGATAGATCGGCTATGGAGCAGCTCTGTCTTAGACTTTATCCAGGTTTACCTAGGAGCTTACCCATGGCCTACATTTAATGTGGCTGATATGGCTATTGTAACAGGCGTAGGGCTATATGGCCTTAGAGCATGGGGACATAACAGGGGAGGAGGCTAGATGGGCATTGTTTTGAATTCAGATGATGGATCTTTCTCTCTTTTTCTTCACCATTCCTACTACCTGACAAAAAATATTTAGAGCGTATAAACAATGGAAAGAGAGGGGGTGAAGTGATAAAGAAATGAGTTAATCAAGGAGGCCCCAAAGGTGACTTTCAATGTTTTTTAGCCGGAGTTACGCAATACACTCACCTATCCTTTAGCTGGGTTTTTTGTTTTTTATAAAATTTTGCTGCCAGCTTTCTCGCTGTTTATCAAGCTTATAGCTTTCCTCTTTTTTTTGTCAGGTAGTGTAATTGACTATCATTACTAGATGAATACATCTGATTTTTTAGATCCCGTTCCATTTGTTCATCCTATCCGTGATATACATCAGCTCATTTTGGGATAAGAGAGGGTGCATCGGCAAGCTGAGCTCACAAGCGTGGATATATTCAGAAATAGGATAAGCATGATGATTCCACTCTGCATAAGCTTTCTGCTTGTGTGGAGCAATGGGGTAATGAATCAAAGTTTGAATACCTGCTTGTTTTAAATAATCCTGGAGGCTATTTCTGTTTTTAGTAAGAATTGGAAAAATATGCCAAACATGTTCTGCGTCTTCTTTAGGAATAGGTGGTAGAATAATATCTGGGTGATGCATGTATTGCAAATAAAACTTAGCAACTTTTCTACGCGCAGAATTTTCTTGGTCTAAAAAGGGCAGCTTAACATTTAAGATAGCTGCTTGTATGTCGTCTAACCTGGAGTTAGTTCCTTTGTAAAGATTTACATATTTCTCTTGAGAGCCATAATTACGAAGGGCTTTTACCCTTTCGTATAATAATTTATCATTGGTAGTCACCATACCTCCATCTCCTAAAGCACCTAAATTTTTACCTGGGTAAAAACTAAAACCTGCTGCATCTCCTAGGTTGCCCGCTCTTTTATTTTGAAATAAAGCCCCATGCGATTGCGCAGCATCTTCTATGATCTTTAAATCGTACTTTTGGGCTATAGCTTGAACTTCTTCCATGTTTACGACCCTGCCATACAAGTGCACTACCAAAATGGCTTTAGTATTTTTAGTGATTTTTTCTTCTATCTTTTGGGTGTCGATTAAGTAGGTATCCAGCGAAGGCTCAACCAAGATAGGCGTAGATCCATTGTGAGAAATCGCTAGGATCGAAGCTATATAGGTGTTAGCAGGTACAATAATCTCATCTCCCGGGCCAAAGCCTAAGGACTTAATAATCAATATTAGAGCATCTAGGCCATTCGCCACTCCAATAGCATACTCTGTACCGCAGTACTTCGCAAATGCACATTCAAATTTTTCTAAAGCAGGCCCTAATAAATAGTGTCCCCCTTCTAAAACTTCTCTTATCGCATTTTGTATGCTTTCAGAATAAACACTATTGATCGTTTTTAAGTTACAATAAGGAATCATACTATTTTTGCTTTTATGAGATAGCCGTCCATCCCAGATAAATAAATATAATCATGCTGTTCTTCTAGGTGAAAAGGTTTTACAACTTCATCCAAAAGAGTAACTGATATGATTTGTTTGTTATTTATTGTAGGCAATTGGTATTCAGGAAAAATGTAAGCTCTTAATTGGTTATAAATCTCATAAGAACTTTTTTTTATATCAATAGTGATGTTCCTATAGTCGATGGACTTCTTGTTAAAATAGCTTGCGCCTAAACACCTTTGTTTTTTCGCTAAAATCTTTTTTAAAGAAAATAAATATAGAAAAATTTTCTTAAATAGCATTAATCCATGGTATAAATATTTATCATATAGTGATCTTGCGGTGTCATTAATATCTATCAAGAATAAATCCTGTGCAATAATATCACCTGTATCTATGCCTTCATCTATATAATGTAAGGTAACACCCGTTTGTTTCATACCATGCAGCAAAGGTAAGCAGGAAGTATACATGCCTCGGTAAGCAGGTAAAGCTGAAAAATGCATATTATACAGTCTGGTACTTTGAAAGAGAGATGGTTTGATAATTTTATCAAACTCAAGAGAAATAAAAATATCACAGTTATAGCTGTCTTCCAGTTTAATTAATGAAATGTTATTCTCTAGAGCATACCTTTTAAAAGATTTTTGCCAAGAATCAACCCCTGTATCATTATTGTTGGGAATAACACAGATTTGATTTTTATCTATCTTTAAATCTTCAATTAAAAATTTTAAAGCATTGACTGCTATATTGTTTTTTCCAGCTATGCACAACATATACTTAAAAAGGTTTGATAATCACGAACGTACTCCTCAGGATCATAAAAATCACTTGCTAGAACCATCAAAATACAATCGGGCGAGAAGTCATACATTTCACCCCAAATTCTAATATCTATGTATAGACCCTGACTAGAAGAAGACAAATGAATAGTTTGTTTACTTTTGCCATCATCTAAAATAAATTTACATGTACCTGCAAGGCAAGTAACAAACTGCTTAACCGTTTTGTGAGCATGTTGGCCTCGTCTGCAATTGTGAGGAACATCTTTAATAAAAAAAACGCGCTTAATATCAAAAGGAACCGTTTTTAAACTCTCAAAAACAAACAAACTTCCTTTTTCGCTAGAATGACATTCATTGACAATTAACTGAAAATTCATGCTTGCTAACTTGTAAAAAACTAGAGAATTATCCAAGACAAATGAATAAAAAGATGCAAACGTTGAAAGCAAAAACTTCTTATTTCTAAATTCTCTTAATGCTAAAATCAGGATAAGGATTTTGAGAACTTGAAAGCTCACACTCTTCACTACAAAGTGAAACTATTAACTTTAATGTAGGTGAAGAAGATAAAATCTTGGCTGCATCAGAAGATGAGGCTATTTGGGAGAAACAAAAACCACTACGAGCCACGTAAAGAAACAATTTTTTACAGTTGACGAAGAGCCTGCTTCAAAAAAAATTGTTCGGATCCTTATGAATCAGCTAGAAAAAAAGCCTCATGAGCACTATCATTAGCGTATTCACCAAATATATAGCGAAACAAGCATAAAAACTTCTTTATGAAAGGTATTATTTTAGCAGGCGGTTTAGCAACGAGGCTATATCCTTTAACAGCCACTTTATCCAAGCACCTCCTGCCTATTTACAACAAGCCCATGATCTTTTATCCCCTTTCTGTGCTGATGTTGGCGCATATTCGGGATATTTTAATTATCAGCACAACTCGCGATATTCCCGCTTTTCAAAGTCTTTTGGGAGATGGTTCCAAAATAGGGATTCGTTTAAGTTATGCCATACAAGATAAACCTAATGGCATTGCTGAAGCTTTTATTTTAGGTGAAGGTTTTATTAAGGGTGATGGGGTCACCCTTATTTTGGGTGATAATATATTTTATGGCCAAGGGTTAAGTCATTTCCTTTTAAAGGCGACACATAGGCAAGACGGCGCAACTATTTTTGCCCATCAAGTGAATGATCCTGAACGCTTTGGAGTCGTTGAATGCGATTTGGAAGGAAAGGCTATTTCCATAGAAGAAAAACCAAAAGTTCCTAAAAGTAACTATGCGGTAACTGGCTTATATGTTTATGATAAACAGATCGTTCAAATAGCAAAAACTATTCAACCATCTCCTCGAGGAGAGCTTGAAATTACAGATATTAATAAAGTTTACTTGGCCCAGAATCAACTCAAGGTGGAAGTTTTAGGAAGAGGTTTTGCCTGGTTTGATACCGGTACTTTTGATAGTTTGATTGAGACTTCTGCCTTCATACAAACCATAGAGAAAAAACAAAGGCTAAAAATCGCCTGCCTTGAAGAAATCGCTTATCATAATCATTGGATAGATAAAGAAAAACTCAATACAGTAGTGCCTAGTATATACCAGTCTACGGAATATGGTTTATATCTAAAAACTATTGATCCTTAACCCAGGCTCTCATCTCTTTCCTTTAGGTTTGATTAGACTTGACAATCGGTTTTAGACCCTCGAAGAGTAACCAACATATTTTTTTATAAGTAAACCGTCTATTTTCAAGGAAGTTACAAATGAATGATCCTATACTAGTAACGGGAGGCGCGGGTTTTATTGGTAGCCATCTGGTTGATGTTCTTATTGAAACAGGGAATCACGTTGTGGTCGTAGATAAATTAACCTATGCAGCCGATTTATCCTATCTTTCAAAGGCTCAAACTACCCATAAGCTTGAATTTGTGCATGGCGATATTTGTGATACGGAAGGAATACTCGAACTCCTCGAGTTAAGGAAAATAAAGACAGTTTTTCATTTGGCAGCAGAAAGCCATGTAGATAATTCTATCGATAATCCTGATGCCTTTGTGATGACTAATGTGATGGGCACAGTATCGATGCTGAAGGCCACACATGCCTACTGGAAAGAGACTGGTCAGATGGGCATTGCTCGGTTCATCCATGTATCCACAGACGAAGTTTTTGGCCATTTGGGGGAAAACGATGAGGCTTTTCATGAAAATAGCCCTTATAAGCCAAACTCTCCCTATTCGGCGTCCAAGGCATCGAGCGATCATTTTGTGCGTGCTTGGTACAGTACTTATGGAATGCCAGTCATTATTACGAATTGTTCCAATAATTTTGGGCCTCGGCAGCATCCTGAAAAGTTTATTCCTACCGTATTACGCAATGCTTTAAAAGAACAGCCCATACCCATTTACGGTACAGGGAAAAATATACGTGATTGGCTCTATGTCAAAGACCACTGTGAGGGGCTGTATCTAGCTCGCATGAAAGGCAAAGTGGGTGAGAGCTACGCGTTTGGCGGCAATCACGAAATGCGCAATATTGAAATGGCCAAGATGCTTTGTCGGATATTAGATCGTGAAGCACCCCGTGCCAATGGCGAATCCTATGAAAGCTTGATTACATTTGTTGAGGACCGTAAGGGACATGATTGGCGTTATGCTATCTCTACAAACAAAGTTGAAAAAGAGCTTGGTTTTCGCCCAGAAAAAAACTATGGGGATAAGCTTTTAGATACTGTTCGTTATTACCTAGGTAATTATTCTTTTGAAACATAGGATATAACTTTTAAGCATTAGTCAAAAAAACTAAAGCAACAAGATAAAACTCAAAATATGTCAAATGTTAATTTTGGATCACAGGATGAGCCACTGATAACGATCTGTCTAACGACTTATAATCATGAAAAATACATCGAGGAAGCAGTCGAAAGTGTGATGTCACAGTCTATTAAAAATTTGTGCCTTATTATTTCAGATGATGCCTCACAGGATAGGACAGGAGAAATCTGTCGTAGATTAAAAGAAAAATATGATTCCCATATTATTCTTATTCAGCACGCTAAAAATATTGGTCTACCAGAAAGTATTGAATTGATATATAATTATATTCCTGAAAATACAAAATATCTATCTTGGTTTTCAGGAGATGATTTAATGCTTACAGGCAAACTTTCAACTCAAGTACAGTTCCTAGAAAAAACCCCTGATTGCATCTTTTGCTATCACGATATGTTGGTTCGAGATGAAAGCACGCATAAAGAATATAGGTATAACGATAGTATTATCGGTCTCAAGTCTTACTCAGGCTATATCACTCAGAAATTAATAGAAAATGGGTGTTTTGTGTGTATCATGAGCGTATTAGTTCGGTATGATTTAACGAAACATATAAGGTTCAATAAATACTTAAGTGATTGTAACGATTGGCTTTATGCTATAGAGCTTTCTATGGAAGGAAAAGTATGCTATCTTAACCGTATTTTAGGAGTATATCGTCGGCATAGTTCAAACATGTCAAGGCTGAATCCCTTCAATCCAGGTCCTTTCTTGATACTTGATTTTTTACATCATAAATACAGAAACTTGGATCGTTCCATAAAGAAAGGACTAGTGAGACAGCATCTTAATTACGGGTGGAAAGCCATTGCTTTCAAAAAATATTCAAAATCTTTAAAAGAATTCAAGCAAGCGTCATCCTTGTTATTGAAATATCCAAGTTTATTGGGTTTTTTCATATTCCATAATATAAAAATAATATTTGATAGAATTATATTTTTTATTAAATCAGGAACTTTATTGAAATGAGTTTTATGAGTTTTCGGTTTTTATTGTCAATATGAAAATTTTTTATTATTTAACTTTTAAATCTCAAGGCAATAGAGCTTAGGTTCATTTTCTTGAGCCCTCCCCCCTTTTTTTTTGCAAGACGGGCTTGCCTTCATTCCCTAAAGTTTGCATATCCTACTGTGTCTCTAGCTAGCGTCATAGAGCACAGCTTATCAACCATCGCTTAGCTTTATATCGCTTAAAAGCATGCGAGAGGCCTTTTTGTATGTCTACTGTCATTGAAGTTAGCCATTTATCAAAGTCTTATGGGCCTGTGAAGGCCCTGAGAGATGTCTCTTTTTCGATTGAAAAGGGGAGTGTCGTCGGCCTTTTAGGCCCCAATGGAGCAGGAAAGACGAGTGTCATTCGCACTCTAGTAGGCCTCAATGAGGGTGATAGAGGGAATATTCGTATCTGCGGCCAGTCTGTTTTAGACAATAAAGATGCCATAAAAGCCCTGGTTGGATACATGCCCGAGCATAACCCTCTCCCGGAAGATATGCGGGTAGAAGAGTATCTCCACTACCGGTCTTTGCTCAAAAAACTCCCCCTTAAAAGCATACGAAAAAGAATAGCTGAAGTGATGCAACTGTGTGACCTAGATTATAAGGCCCGTCAAAAGCCGATTCGAAACCTCTCTAAAGGCTACCGTCAACGAGTGGGCATTGCGGATACCCTCCTTGCTCAGCCGCCGATCATTATCTTAGATGAACCCACTATTGGGCTAGACCCTCATCAAATTATTAGCCTAAGAAAGCTCATCGAAAGCCTCAAGCAAGAAGCCACTCTTATTTTATCTAGCCATATTTTGCAGGAAATAGAAGTCTCTTGCGACCAGGTGATTATCCTTAACCAAGGCTATATCATCGCTCAAGGAACGCCCCAGGCCCTGAAAGCACAGTTTCTAAAAAGGTCCTCTTTCCGTCTATCCAGCAATGCTTCTCCAGACGGTATAAAGCTCTACTTGGGGGCTGCTTTCTTAGAAAATCTTCGCTGCCTAGGCATAAATGGATCTCAGGTGCTCCTCGCCTTTGAGGTAGCAGATGCTGAGTACTTTTACCGGGTCTTGCTTGAAGCCTTGCGTAAAAACCCCTCCTGGGAGATCTATGCTTTTACACATCTAGAGCCTACGCTCGAAGACGTTTTTATAGCAGCAACCGAACAGCACTGGAAAACCCTAACTGTACCGACTCTAGCACCATGACCTACTTTTTTCGTCTCTGCTGGCATGAAATTAAAAGCCTTTTCCTTTCGGGAACTACCTATGTTGCTGGGGTATTATTTCTTGGACTGATGATGGTATTTTACTGGATGCTGCTTCAAGATTATGGAGAGTATGAGCAAAGTCAAAGCCTGGTTACTGCGTTTACAAAACTCTTTTGGTTGCCAGCTTTGTACACGATTCCCCTACTGACTATGCGGAGCATCGCAGAAGAAAAGCGTCTTGGTACCTTAGAGCTGATACTCACTTCACCCATCCGGCCCTTTAGCTGGGTGCTCACAAAGTTTGTAGCGGCCTATACGCTTTATTTATTTTTTTGGCTGCTGACGCTTTTGTTCCCTGTGTTAACCGTCCTTAGCCTCAAGGATGCTGGCGCGTCTTCGCAGCTTTTGCAGTGGGAGGCTATCAGCGGGTCTTATCTGTTTATCGGTTTAAGTAGTTTTTTGTACATGGCTGTGGGTATTTTTAGCAGTAGCCTTACCCGTAGCCAACTTGTAGCAGGAATATTATGTTTTAGTATCTTGTTTATCTGTGTTTTGGGAAGTAAGCTCCTGGAGACCAATGCGCTTGTGTTTGGGGAGATTTCACCCACTTTGGCTATACTGATAGATTATTTGCAGACCTTTGAGCACCTTCATGATTTTTCCTTAGGTATATTGGATACGAGGCCTTTTGTTTTTTATATTGTCAATGGTGTGCTCCTTTTGTGGACGAGCGCGCTGATTCTAGAGCAAAGAGTATGACATTCCTTTTGTTTTTACCTGTTTTCTTATGAAAGTATTGGATTTTCGTCAGATTCGATGGCTCAAGCGCTTGAACTTTGGCTGCCAAATCCTCTTGATAGGGCTTTTATTTGTGTTTATCAGCTACGGGGCGGCAAAGTTTTATAAACGTTATGATATGAGCACTGCTCAAAAAAATAGTCTTTCTTTAGCTACGATAGAACACCTTCAAAAGCTGAAGGCCCCGGTAAAGGTTATCGCCATTCTCACGGCTGAGGAAAATCCCCAGGCCCAGCAAGTGCAGCTAGATCTAAGACGATTGCTAAGAGAGTATGAGTACGCTTCCTCTAGGAGCGAGCAAGGTCCTATAAAGGCTGAATTTGTTGACCCTTTTCGTCAGAATAAAAGAGCCCAGGAGCTGACTCATTTGTACAAGCTCAGTAAAGATAATATCATTTTGGTTTGTTATGAAGATCGTGTGAAAGAGGTCCTGCTGTCTGATCTCTATGAAGTCAAAAAAGGCGATATTCGTTCTTTTAGGGGGGAATACGTCCTGACTAAAACGATAGTGGACCTCAGCCAGCTGGCCTCTAAAAAGGTTTATTTTCTGCAGGGTCATGGGGAAATGTCTCCTCTGGAGGTACATCCTGCACGTGGCTTGTCAGAGTTAGCCAAACTCTTACAGTTTCAAAACTATGAGTGGGATGTGTTGGACCTTACAGAAAACAGACAGATCCCAGAAGATGCAGACCTTATCATCTTAGCATCTCCTCAAGTGCCTTATCTGAGTTACGAGGTACAACAGCTAAACTTGTATCTGGAAGGCAAGGGAG
>CAZEFS010000010.1:0-17416 GCA_964511545.1 uncultured Opitutales bacterium | reverse complement strand
GGGCTATGCCCAGGCAAGCGGTATCCTCAGGTAACCCATGCTCTTGTAAAGCAGCTCGGTAAAGACCTTGAATGGCCTCTAGATCTACATCTTTATGGTTGTACCTTGCCATCATCGATAGGCTATTTTTCAATTGATTATCACCCTCTCTTATCTTTTGAACGACTAGCTCACGATCCAAGTAGACGAGTCTTGCTTTAGCATCTCTGCTTAGGTTTTCTTTTATGATTTTTTGTTCAGAATTCTTTCCTAAAACATAGTTAGCTAATTCATGGACGAGTAATGGACTCAGTGCTTCTTTTTGCTCACGAGTCATATGAGCTAGGTGGCTAGGGCTCAATTTTAGGAGTTGATGAATATTTAACTCCTGTATATCTACTACAGACACCTGAGACATATCCTTCGCCGCTACCTTGGGTGTAAGGTAGATGATGGATCCATCTCCTAGTTGCTTGCTGGGAACTAAATTATTATTATGAAACGACCTCCTAGGGTTGAATCCGCCTCTATCTCCTGAGCCGTCATCAGCATTACTCGCTTGGCGCTCTTGCGACTCCTGGTTTTGCCCAGAGCTAGATCCAGGGCCAAAATTATGCGATCTTTCTTCTTCTGTATCATAACTAGCTCCTGGATGTGAAGAGGCATAGCTATTCTCCGGAGTCAATTTTTGTTCTCGAGCAAGGCGTTCGGCTTCTTCCCGTTTCTCCTTTTCAGCCTCAAGACGAGCTTGAGCTTCTTTCTCTTCTCTATCCCATCTTTTAGTAATCTGACTCCGTATCATTTCTGGAAAATGGCTAATATCATCACCACGCTTATAATCCTCTGGATTTGTACTTTTAGCCTGAGCATTCTCATGATTGGCCCGGAACTTAGAACTTGAGGCCCGGTTAGGTTGACCTGCGTTGTGTGAGTTCGAAGAGGATTCGTCTGACTGGCTCTCCTGGCTATTATGCTGAGCTGCGCGCTCAAGAAAATCTGCAGGATGGTCTCTCTTATATTCACAAGCTTTCTTCACAAAATCCTTCACTTCCTGAGAACTGTTGTTCAGCGCTCCAATCTGGATTTTCTGTTCCAGGGCCTGCTTGTCAGCTAGCATCGCTTGTGGAAGACGCTCCATCCACTGAGACTGCAGGAGAATACTGCTATTTGCCCTTAGGTAGTCTACGGCTGCTTGCATGTCCTTAGGCTGAGGTCTAGGCCTCTTTAATTTATTTTGCAGGTCTTGGGGAAGACGTACCATCCATTCATCTGAGCTAAAGATATCTGGGTTACTTTCTTTGTAATCTTTTACCTCTGCCTTATACTTTATTTCATCCAGAATACGGGGCTCTGATTGCTCCATAAGCCTTTGAATAGAAGACGGCATAAATAACTTCTCCCACTCAGCAAGGGCATTCCTATTTGTATGAGTTGTCCTACCCCCCTGAGGCTTTTGAGGCTTGACAGGCTCTTGATCATAATACGCATCCAGCATAGCCACCGTCACACGTTCTACGACTTCATTAGCTTGGGGCTTATACCCTAAGGCTACTAAGGCTCCTCGCCTATTCTGATCAAAATAACCACCTTTTCGGAAATTAGCAGGAAACGCTGCTTGCCCCAGGACAGCCACCACATTGTCTTTATGCAAGGACGCAAGCTTCAGCCTAGGATGCTGTGCTTTATCTGTTATATTTAGTACTATAATACCGGGAGTATTGAGCTCATTGACAAGCTCACGTAGTACATCAGGCTTTAGAGCTCTTTGCTGATCATCCGTTAAGTTCGCCCAGTAGTAGGCATTTAAGGCTTTGAGCTGCTTTACGTTGAGATTCCCTATAATCTTAGGATCTACCTTAGCAATATCCTCTGGGCGGATTTTAAGATCCCCCACAATGACTCCTTGATTAGCATTAAACTCTATAATATCATTAGCACTGGATACAACTGCATTAGGATTGACCCCAGTGGGATGCTTCATCCTTTCAGCAGGAGTTTTAGGCTGACTAGGCCTTGGCTGAGATTCCACAGCATTACCAGAAATCTTGGACCCTGCTTTTTGTTTCGAAACAGCTACAGGCATCTTAAGAAGGGGTGGAGGCGGTGGAGGAGTAGGAATTTCGTCTGGTAGTTCTGGAGGAGTAGGAATAGATCCTGCAGATACCGCAGGGGGTACTAAAGGTAAAGCCCCTTGATCAGCACCAGAGCTCATATCTCTAACTAAGGAAGACGGAGGAATAGATCCTGCAGGTACCGCAGGGGGTACTAAAGATAAAGCCCCTTTATCAGCACCAGAGCTCATATCCCTCACTAAGGGAGGCGGAGGAATGACCACACGCTTTGAGATATTCTCTGCAAGATCCGTCAGTGCCTCAGAATCACCTTCTTTAGATGGGAGGCCTTTTTGATCACCCTTTATGGGGTTAAAGCTCGATATAGGCTGATTGTTCCCTCGTAGGTTCGTCCTAGAAAACCTTGAGTTCCCAGGAAAAGAATCAAACGCATCAGAATCTGACCCAAAGGTTTCATGCTTATCATAAGTTTCAGCCTCAAAGCCCTGTGCTAGTATCCTCAATTCTCTTTTAGCAGATTCAAAATACCTTCCACGACCTCTCCGGCTAACTAAACGATTACTGATAGCTTCGAGCTTACTGCCTTTAGGGACCATTTTCCTTAAAAGCCTAATACCTAAAATCCTATTTCGCCTAGACCTTCTATTCAACAATAAAGACTCTGAAAAAACTTGATAGGCTAAATACGCCATCGCGCCCTCTTTATCCTTTGCAGAATCCTTGTAAATAATGGCCACAGCCCTACACAAGGGATCTTTAATATTAGAAAGCGCTATTTCTTTAAAAAGAGAGCCTGCCTCATTCATCACCCTCAATACCCCACTAACCGAACGAGAATGATTCAGTTTTTGCAAGACGACTTGTGCCTTACGAACAACCGCGCCCACACTATGAGTAGTATTTTGAGCCTTAAACTCCTCAAGCTTCTTTTGGGTCTTTTTAGGACCAGAGAATCTTTGATTATAAAATATACGCACTTGTTCATCAAAAAAAGCACTGAGTTCTTCAAGAGTTACCTCTATTTTATTCGTCGATTCCGCACGGTGTGAACTAGAAAATCCTTTTCCTTTATCCCCTTCAGAAAGGTGAGTTTCCTGATGCTGAAACTGAAGGAAAGTGTGAGGATCAAATTGTTTAGAGTGTTTATAAATATCCATATTTTTAATATTTAAACAATTTATGCATAATTTCTGTATGCAGTCAATCAAAATTATCAATAACCATTAAGTAATTAAAAAAAACATTATTAAACCACAAACAAATTCCTAAAACGAAAAAACATAAAAAAGCAAAATCAATAACCGACAATAAATATCATTCAATCCTCCCAAAACGCTTATTTCTATCTTCATTGCTCCCTAACACTCAGCTCGACCCAACCGCCCCCTGAATGTACCTTCAATATCTGAAAAAAATAAGTCAAAATTATTACAATCCTATAAGGCTTGACTTTTGGTATTCCGGTGCCCTAAATGATCCGGTAGGCCTATATTCCAAACTATGCCTTCAAGCATTCTTTCATATTTATACCTATAAATCCTTCTATGATTACTTTTCTTCAAGAAAGACTACAGAAACATTATAAATGGCTCTTAGCTATACTCTTGGTTGTTATTTCTGTATCGTTTATCTTCGCCTATAGTAGTGCATCTGGCCTAGGGAAAAAGCAACCCACCTTTAATTTTTATAGTTTTAACCTTTATGAGCCTAAAACGCAAAAACGCATCTTTGAAGGAGCTGGCCTGAGCCTCTACCTACATACAGGGCAGACCCTAAGAAATGAAAAAGACCTACAAGATCTTGGATTTGCCAGGGCCAGCCTCTTATACCTAGCAGACACCTTAGGTATTCCTGAGCCAGATGAAGCAGGTCTGAAAGCTTTTATCGCAACTCTCCCTCTATTTAAGCAAGAAGATGGTAGCTTTAATGCGGGTCTCTATCAGGAATTTCAACACGAAATAGAGTCTCAATTGGGGGGAAGTTTAGCATATCAAATCCTGCAAGATGATTGTAGACTTCAAGGGATAGAAAATCTCTTGACGGGTCCTAGCTATGTGCAAACCATAGAAGTAGAAAACTACTTGAATCAATTTCATGGCCTATGGAGTATATCTGTTGCAAAACTAAAACCCAATACCAGCAATGACCCACAGCCAACAGTCAATACGGATGATTTAGAAAAATTCTATAAATCAAATCTCTCAACTTATCGCACCCAGCCACAGATATCCATAGGCTATGTCTGTATGGAAGAGGTAGAGCCTGAAAAAGGAGAAGAAAAAGCGCATGGATTGGTCTATGAGCTCTATGAAAAATCCATCAGCTATAATAGTGAAGCCTTTCACAAGGTGCTACAGGAAAAACAGCTTTCACTTCTCAAATTACAGCCCTTTCCTTTAGACACCCCCCCCGAAAACAGCCTTTTCCCTAAAGACATTCTAGAAGAAATCTTTAACCTGGATGAAACCACCTACTACACTGCTCCCCTCAGGGTAGGGGAACGGGTATATGTTTTATTTTTAGACGAAATTTCACCCCCAAAACAATTATCTTTTAATGCAGTGAAGAGCCAAGTAGCTAAAGACTATCAGGCCCAGATGGATAGACTTGCCTTTGAAGCTAAAATAACAGCGGTCGCAACCCAGCTAGAGACGGTGCTGACTGCGGAAAATTTTAAGGATAAAGCACAAGCCTTAGGTCTTGAATACAAAGAACTTAGCCCATTTAAGCTCAGCTCCCCCCCGGCAGGCCTTGGATTGAGTATTGCGTCTCAGATCCGTAAACTAAAAGAAGGAGAGATTTCTTCTCCCATTTTTCAAGATCAAGAGGCTATATGGGTATATGTGAATAAAAGACTTAGCCCCTCCTGCACACAAGATAGCCCAGAATGGCGCCTAGCCTATCAACAAATAGAGACTTTAGTGACGTTTTCTAGGCTACAAAGTAGCCTAACTGACTGGGTGAGCCGAGGGCTACCTACACGCAAATAATACTTCGTTCACTTCGTCCTAGACTCGTCTGCATCACTAGCTATAGGCCCTTAACAGCATGGAAGCAGGTTAGAAAAATAAGCACGAAGAGAGACCTATACTAAAAGCAATTCAATCAAGACTGTTCTAACCCCGCTAAAATTCAGGGACAGATAAGCGGCTAAAAAACTGACGGATCCAAGTGTATTGTTTTTTTGCAAGCCTAGAGGTGTTTTTAATAATAAGGCTTTTTAAGCTCGCTAAAGAAGAGACTTCCCCTTCGCTTAACCACTGGAGCACCTCTTTATACCCGATGGCTTGAGAGGCTATAGGGTTTTCCCTTAAGCCAAGAGCGCTCAAGGTTTTGACTTCGTCTAAGAGGCCCTTTTGAAACATAGTTTCTACACGCTGAACAATACTAAACTGTAACTGTTCTGGAAGGGGGGTCAGGATACGCAGCTTTTTATGAAAGGCCTCAAAAGGGCTCAGCGCTCTAGAAAAATCTTCCGCTAGCTCTAGAAGCGTTTGTCCAGAGAGCATACAGCGCTCTAGAGCCCGAGTGAGTCTGCGGGGGTTAGCTATATCTAAAGTCCCTAGACCCTTCGGATTTCGAGCATACAGTTCGCTGAGGACTCCGTCTATTCCCTTATTTTCAAGAATAGCGGCTACTTTTTGGCGAACGGCAGGGTCTTCCTTTTGCATAGCGCTAACAGGGGCAAAAAAACTTTTGACATAGAAGGCGCTACCTCCCGTGATGAGCGCCTTATTGCCTCGCTCAAAGATAGATGGGAGCAAAGCTTGTACCCTTTCAATATACGCTTGTACGTTAAAATGTTCGTTCAAAGACAAACAATCCACGAGATGATGAGGCACTCTTGCGAGCTCTTCTTTACTAGGCTTAGCTGTACCAATATCCATACCACGATAGACTAAAAAAGCATCACAGGAAATGATCTCTGCCCCGTGTTTTTCAGCCCAATCGAGGGCAGCTTGGGTTTTGCCAGAAGCTGTAGGCCCCGTTAGGATATATAGGCTAGTGTCTGGCTCTGTCATGGCCTTTCGGTTGCCTAAAATCTTGAAACACACCGTATTTTTGTAGGATAAAGTTACAAACAGTAGATAGGGCCGTTCCTAGTAAATAGGCTATAGATTTTAGACCTAAAACCTGTAAGGCAAAGTCATGCCCAACGCTATTGACCCACCAGCCTATACTATAGACTAGTATAAATAAAAAAGGCTGCTTTTTTGAAAAAGTGCTCTGCTGAAACGTATAGATTTTATGCATAAAAAAAGCCCAAAAAGAGCCTAAAACAAAGCTAAAACGCTTTGCCCAGGAGGCGTCCAATTCACAGTAAGACATAAAAAACACATAAAACAACAGATCTATCAGCGTGGCGACACCGCCTACGATTAAAAATCTCATAATCTGGCCATTCAGTCCAGGGTGCTTTTGTAGCTTTAGAAGCGCTGGTAGTATAGACTTCATTGACATTGTTTCAATACTGATTCTGTATACAAACAACCGGAATATTCAAGCTAAATAGAGCCTAGGAAACACCAACTCGCCCTTCGCAAGATCTTGGTATGCATGATTGGAAGCTTCCAATGCATGATTAGACCTCTTGCGGACCAAGATAATACGTAGGTCCTCAAGAGGTCTAGTGAATACTATGCCGAAGATAGAAGGCTTATTCAGCGTGATGCTCAGGCCCAGCTGCGTCCTTCTTGGCTTCTTTATCCTTACACTGGTCTGTTTTTGCTTCTTTATCACAACAGGGCTTATCTCCACAGCCAGCAAAAAGGCCCTGGGAAACCATGACAGAAGTTCCGAGGCTCAGCATAAACAACAACTTTTTAAGGGGTTTATTCATAATAACGAGTAGGGTTTGTGTTTTTCTAAACTTCATCTTCAAGGAGATACATCCTTCAATGAAGTATATAGTTTTTAAATTCTACCTGAGATTCTGAATAGAAGCAAGCTCAATCTAAAGAGGAGAGCTGTCCTGGGCTTATCCTCGAAATACGGGGCTGAGCTCGACTTGCTCTCCTGGCTGCAAGCAGAGTACCTCTCCTTCTGCAGGCACCTCATCGTTTTTATAAATACGGCAGATGATAGGCTGGGAAGAGTCTGGGGCAGTCCACTGCCACTTGCCCATCTCTATAAAAGCCATAGGGGATCCATAAGTCCAATTTAAGCCTGGGCCCTGGCCGCGAATATAGGGCTTTTTGCCTATGCCTAAGTTCGCATGGACGATCAGAGCCGTTCCCTGAGCGGGATTGTAAGTCTGTTCTTTATCGAGGTGACATTCAAGCACTGCTACCGAGGCTTCTGCTATAGGCTGTTTGGCTTCTTCTACAGCAAGAGGAGATGATAAATGACTATCTAGGTTAGAAGCGTCTGTATCAAAGGAAGAAACGAGCTTCTCATCAACATTCAAATCTAAGATCGAGTCCCGAGCGCTAAATAAATTTTGAGGAACAAGGTTATCAAAATCAAAGGCAAACGCATTATCTATTGTTGAAGAAAGGTTCTCGGTTGATTCAGAAAAGAAACTCCTTTGGCTGTGTTCTTCTTCAGGTTTTGGGTAGAGGGATTGGATTGTTTCATCCAAAGGGCTAAGAGAAGGCATTTCTAAGCCTTCAAGGCTAGGCCCAGCAGTATGCGTCCTAAAAAATGGGGGGACAGCATCAGGGACGGCCTTGGTTAAAAAACTGGGAATAGGTCCATTTGATTCTGAGGCGAGACCTTCATTATGAACACGATGTGCCCTCCCCTCAGGCTCCTTCAGAGAAGATTCAGTGGAAGCATTACCAGCAGAAAGTATATCTAGGAGAGAGTTTAGCTTGAGCTCCAGGCTGTCTAAAGAATTTTTTTCAGGATCTACGGAAGGCTCATTCTGTTTCTTATCGAGGACTGTAGTCAAGCGTTCTTCGAGGGACTGAAGCGTACTCGTAATCAGTGCTTGATCTAGAGACTGCTTATGATGGTTGCCTAAAATGCCTTCTCTTATCTCCTGAAGCTGATAGAGCGTATGTTCTAATCTTTGAGCTTGTTCTTTAGTAAGGGCTGTATTTTTAGTTTTTTGCAAGCTAACGTAGGCCTTAAATTCTTGGAGAAAAGGATAGACAAAGAGTATAGCCCCTAAAAACACACTGCAAATACACCAAAAAATATGGGTGGCGGAAAGATTTTCCCTGGCACGAAAAGCAAGAAAAATGGCAAAAAAGACTAAAATACTATTACTGACATAAAAAGGCCATTTGGGTAAGAGAGGCTGGGAATGAGAATCACGCATAAAAAATCAAAAATAATTAAAAAAAATGAAATCAGAGACGATGATACTATAATCCCATAGCCCAAGACAACCCTAAAACATGGCTTTTCAAGAAGTCTATTGAAAAACCTTAGGGGTTGCCTAGGCATTACAATAACCTCAGTACCTCTCCAGTTTTAGAATGATGAGCGATAGAAACCTAGATCTACCAACGATTAGCAGAAAAAATTTCACAAAGTTGGGTGTTTTAAAGATTGTCAAAAGAGAACATCTTCTTACAATACTGTTTTTTCTAACACAACCATCACACAAAACAAAACAATGCACCTTACTGAAAATCAAGCCCAAACAGAGTGTTTGACGAAAGTTTTACGTGTAACCAACAAGATGGGAATACACGCAAGGCCAGCTGCTATGATTGTAAAAATCACCAACAAATATAGCGATACAGAAGTCCTCATACTGAAGGATGATGAAACAGCAAATGGTAAGAGCATCATGGGAATCATGATGCTAGCAGCAGGTTGCAACACCAAGCTACAAATAAAAGTAACTGGCCCGCAAGCAAAAGCCCTCCTAGAAGAATTGGAAGATCTTTTTAAAAGGAAATTTGAAGAAATATAAACAGGACTGTCTTGGGCGGGAAAATTTTCAATCCCATAAACAGTTTCACCCCCTTTATATATAGGGGATGGGATTCTTTTTTTGATTTTTCTTTTTAAATATCAGGCTGCTGGAGGTCAGAAATAGCCTAGAGCCAAAACCTTGGCTAGTTCTTCTAATAAAAGCTACCTCTCCTATAGGTAAATAGAGATTTATTTAAAAGAAAAACTTGCCTATTACTAAAAATAGTGTTCAATCCGTACTGAGGACAGACTGGTTGAGTCTGGAAGCTTAGCTTTCTGATAAAAAGTTAGTCCTTTCTTGACAAACCAGCATTACTCGAACGTAGGGCACCCTGAGCTTACATGACAACCAAACCATCCTTCATACATCAACTATGTCTAAAGCAAATCCAAGAGAAACCAAACAAAGGCATGCTATTCGCAAAGCTTTTGAAACAGCAAACCGTCCCTTAGGCCCCAAAGAAGTTCTAGATATTGCCAGTAAAGAAGTAGGAAACCTCGGTATTGCAACCGTATACCGTAACATCAAAAATATGTTAGACCAAGGTATCCTTGAAACGATTAACCTCCCAGGCGAGCCTCCACGCTACGACCTGCCTCGTACCAAGGCGGAAAATTCAGCTCTTATCATGTGTAAGAAAACTAACCGAGTTTTCCATGGGAATCAGAATGTGCAAATTGAATTACCTAAAATACCAGGTTTTAATATCCAAAACTATCAGATCATTTTTTATGGAGAAAGTGATCCGTCTCTTTCCGATCGGCAAACTCCTAGCACCCTAGTAGATAAACCCTAAAGCTCTCGACTCGGGTTTCTTGTTCATTCCTGAAAAACAAAGCTATTTATATATCAGTTAGAAGGTTTTAAAAAGCAATGAACCTGAGCGTTCATTGCTTTTTCATTTAGGGGTAAAAACAAAAAATCAATCCCTCCTATTGCAGGAGAAAGGCACACCTCTTCTTAAAATTTAAGAACAAAAAACATTAAAATCTAAAAAGATCCAAGCAAGATAACACGTAGGTCCGTAAGAGGTCCAATAAAGGCCTACGGAGCCACTAATGGGATACCCTATTTTATCTTAAACAGGAATAAAGCCGCTATCCTCACTTGTCGGCATAGAGTGCACTTCTGCAGCAGCCCCTTGGCCCTGCTTACTAGCTTCAATATGAACCTCAGGCAGCTTATCTATCCAGGACTCTGCAGTATTCACAAAGCCTTCTAAGAGCTGCTGAAAACGCTGAAAGTCCAAATTTTGTATGGGCTCTTGATATCCTAGGTTCGCCATCATGGTAGTAGTATTCACCCCTAAGGTTGCTCCATGCGTACCTAGCCAAAAAACATTAGCCTCTAAAAGCTGCTCATATATATAAAGCTTGTGAGCATCTTCTATGCTTCCTATTTCAGTAAAGAAAGTGAGATTGTTGGTATCTTTGTCTAGCTGGATATGGACCGTAATCTTTTCATCAAAAGATAGGCAACAGTAGCCATCTTCATCAGGAGCTAAGTCTGGCAGCTGTATAACTTGGCCTAATTCTTTAACCAGAGATTTTAATAGATCTAGAGACATGAGCTGTATGAATATTTAAGGTTAGCGGGTAATTTTTAATCAGAAAAGGTGAGTATAGGTGAAGGATCGGCAAAAGGAAACAAAAATTTAGTGCCTCACCTGATAAAAACAAAATCTTTTGAAATAGCAATACATTCTAGGTAGGCCCTAAAAATATCCAAAACCTTGCCAATCTAAGCCGAGTCCTGTGCTCACAGGAAAGAAAATTAAAATAGCAGACTCGAGGCTTGAGTTCAATCTTCAATCCTATAAAGTGAGTTTTTCTTATCATTTTTATGCCTATTTTTCATGCATACTGTTAAAAGTGTTTTGCACAGCTTACCTTTAGGCAAGTACCAAGGCCCTATTTACCTTATAAAAAGTCTCGCTTTACTAGAAAGGGTTTTACTAGTTCTTGAAAAAGAAAGTATCTTAGGCTTTGATACTGAAAGCCGTCCTGCCTTTAAACGAGGCGAGCGCTACCTACCCTCACTTCTACAACTTGCCTCACAAAACGCAGTCTATCTCTTTCCTGCCCAAAGCAAAGGCTTTTTACCTAAGCTTCAACCTATTTTAGAAAACCCCTCTATTCTCAAGGTAGGGGTGGCTATTCAAGATGATCTTAAACAGCTACAGGCATTATATCCCTTTACACCTAAAGGCTTTCTAGAGCTGTCTTTACTGAGCCGGCATACCCATACTACTTACACAGGCCTGAGAAACTTGGCTGGTATTTTTCTAGGCTTAAGAATCTCTAAAAGCGCCCAAACCTCTAACTGGGCCCAACCTGTACTCTCTGTCCCTCAAATGATTTACGCAGCAACGGATGCATGGATCAGCCGGGAGCTTTACCATACACTAAAAGCAGCCCTGCCCCCAGAGCATTGGGCCCGCTATCTCCAGGAGGCTTTACTCAGCTCTGTGAATAGGCTCTCGCCCAAAACCAAAAATAATGCATCTTGAGTGAAAAGTAGTTTGAAAATCAATATAAAATCAGTTAAAGTTACCCCTTATATTTAACCACTATAATGACAGACTGTGAGGGGCACACACACCAATAAAGAGGGGGCTAGGCCTTCTATAGACACCAAGCGAGAACAAGTATTCAGCCGTTTAAGCTTTTTCCCTCTTTGGCACACGCTTAGGTACTATTCTTGGGAAAAAGCCAAAGGGGATATCAAGTCTGCGTTTAATACCTTTTTTATCGACTTCCCTCAAAGCATGGCTTACGGCATGATGGCCAATCTGCCCATACAGTTTGGTCTTTATAGTACCGTAATCGCATCTTTTGTATCTCCCATCTTTGCTAGCAAGCATCTGATGATGATGATGGGACCGACGACAGCTACATCGTTACTCACCCTCAGTACCTTCCTCTCGCTTAATTTTAGTCCAGACCAAGCGCTGTTTGCTTTACCTATCTTAGTCACGATGGTCGGGATTTTACTCATTCTAGGAGCATTTTTTGGTCTTTCGGGGCTTTCGCGCTATGTATCGAGGAGTGTTACCGTAGCCTATCTGACGGCCGTCGTCCTTCTCATCATCCTCAGTCAATTTGGTGTAGCCTTAGGCTGCAAGATTCCCAAAGCTTCTACTTTTATGGAAATGTTGCAAATGACATGCCTACACCTGCCCAATGCTCACCTACCCACTATTCTGCTAAGTTTGATGACAGCTGGAGTCTATTTTAGTCTAAAACGCCACGCGCCTCGGCTTCCCCTGGTGGGGACTGCTTTGCTGATTATGGCTATTATTGGAAAGGGTATGACTTATCTTGGAGCTCATTTTCAAATGGCTGAAGCGGCATCTTTAAGTGGCTGGTCTCTCACCTGGCCTGTATGGGACTGGGATATGATACGTATGCTGGGGCAACCCGCTATTGCTTTGGCATTAGTCATTGCTCTAGATAGCGCCAATATTGCAAAAACTTTGGCGAGCCAAAGCTCTGGCAGGCCAGACCTGAACCAACAAATGCTCAGTATGGGACTAGCAAATCTTACGAGCGCGATTAGCTCTGGGATGGTGGTATCTGGCTCTTTGATGCGCTCGCAGCTGAATATTGTGGCTGGAGCAAGAACCGTTCTATCTAGCGTTACAAGTGGCCTACTCTTATGGTTTGGGTTTTTAGTATTGAGTCCTTATTTGCAGTACATCCCCAAGCCTACACTTTCGGTGCTGATTATCCTCGTCTCAGTTCCTTTGATTCGGGTCGATATGATAAAAATGCTTATTAGTTCTACGCTGGGAGATGCTGTGGTGTTCTTTTTGACATTTTTTCTTGGCCTAGTGATTAACCTAGAAAGCTCTATTTATATAGGATCTGCCATTTCTCTGATTTTTTTCCTAAAAAAAGTCAGCGTTCCTCAGCTCCTAGAATATGATTTTAATGATAGTGGAGAGCTCTGTGAGAGGTCCCTAAAAGAAAAACCAACACCTGAAATTTCTATCGTACATGTAGAAGGAGATCTTTTCTTTGGGGCAGCAGACATCTTTTTGGACCAAACCTTTCTGATCCTTGAAGAGCCCAATCTCAAGGCAGTCATTCTTCGTTTGCGTAATGCTCACCACCTAGATGCCAGCACCATTATTGCTATCAAAGAACTCCTAGACTTTGCTAGAGAGAAAAAACGAGAAATCATCATCTGTGATGTTTTGCCAGAAATCGAAGTTATCTTCAGAAACTCTGGCCTCATAGCCCACCTCGGAGAGGAAAATTTCTTTTCCTATGTTAGCCCCAATCCTAACTGGTCTACCCGTGAAGCCCTGAAACGTGCCCAAATGCTCATTGGAGCTGAACACTCTAAGATTAAGCTCTTCATTAGCTCTAATGAACCTTAGGCCTGCATGCGTTCATGGCTTTTTGCCAAAAAAAACATGGCAATAGATAGAAGGCCAATACCGGTGACTCCATAGCTAACAGTCTGGGGGCTACTTCTGGCCAAGAAAAAAAAGCCCAAAAAAGGGGCCAATAAACCCCGCAGACCAGATACCCAAACATGGGCGCTCATATAGGAAGACACTTGGTCTTTATGGGCTATTTTCGTCACCCATATATTAGAAGTGAGCATGCTGCCACCACTGGAAAAGCCCATGAGAGCCGTCGCCAGACCTAAAAAGTATAGATCTACACTGTGAAAGAAAAGCAATATACCTAAGAGTGCACAGAGGTTGATCATGATACGCAAGAAGATGAAGTTTACCTTATCAAAAGCGTAGCCCCAGATTTTCAGGCTGATAATTTGACTGATCGCAGGAATAATAAAAGTAATAATCGCTATTTCTTTATTGCTAGCAGAGCACCCATAGATAGGGTTCGCCATATATTCTATCCGCAGAGGAGAGATCATCCACTGACCCAAGCTCATTAAGGTCCAGGCAAGAGAGATCCATCCAAAGAGCTTATCCTTCCAAAACAGGCTAAGATGCTGCCAAATTTTCCCTGAAGCTTGTACTTTCAAACGGCTAGAGGGTATCTTCATCACAAAAAATGCTGCCATGAAAGACCCTAAGCCAATGATGAGGAGGATCCACGCGTAGTAACTGAGGTGACTATCTAATAGCCTTCCTCCCATATAGGAAAAGATAGAGCCTAAAATCGATGCAAACAAAAAAGTGGTAGAGCAACGCTGTCCTCGCTCGTGCTTTTCATAGTTTTCCGCATAGGTTTGAACCATAACAGGACCGACTTGGCAGCTGACAAATTGCCACGCTATAGCCAAAGCAGTATATACCCATAGAGAACTCGTACTAGCTGCTAACAACATTAAAACACCGCTTAAGATATAATATATACCAGCTAAAGTACTATTTTTCAGGCCTGTACGCTTGGCAAAGGCCATCATAATAGGATTACAAAAATAGCCCCAAAAGCCAGCGCTGACAATACAGGCTTTGATGGTTGCTGAAGCATTAAAGCAGCGAATAGCAATCAAGACTAAAAAAGTCATCCACGCAGCATCCAAAAGGCCTTGAAAAAGCCCCCTTAAGCAATCATAGTGATACGTACGCCTAGAAAGAGCAGTAGAGCAAGCTTGGGTATGTGGCATAAAAAAAGAGCCTCACAGGACGTCTGGCTAAAAACATTAGAGGTTTTCAGCCGTCAGTATGGGTAAAGCAGTAGGAGAATGTCAAAACTTTTAGCAAATACTTCTAGAAGGGCTCTATGTATTCAGCCAAACGATCTTGCTTTCCTTACGGGATACTGCAAAATAGGCTTTACTGTAGGTCTGAAGCCCTACATGCTTTTCTATGACATGTCTTACCTATCTTACTTATCTTTTATTCCCATTTATAAGGAAAGGGTATGGGGGGGGCGCAACTTTCAATATCACCTGGGACGCAGTCTCCCTTCTCAGCAAAAATTAGGAGAAAGCTGGGATGTAGTAGATAGGGAAGACTCCCAGTCGATTGTAAAATCAGGCTTGTATCAGGGCCTATCCTTAAGAAAACTCATCGAACTCCATGCCGAAGACATCATCGGCCCTCATTGGCCTACAAACAAGCGCTTCCCTTTGCTTGTCAAGTGGCTGGACTGTCAAGAACGCCTGAGCCTCCAAGTACACCCCCCTAAAGCCCTTGCTCAAGAACTAGGCGGCGAACCCAAGTGTGAGAACTGGTATATTGCCGAATGCCTGCAGAATGCCTCTCTCTTCGCGGGATTAAAAAAAGGCATAGATAAAAAAAGCTTTGAAAAAGCCCTAGAAGACCACAAGGTAGAGGAGTATCTGCATACTATTTGCGTAAAACGAGGAGACTCTTTTTTTGTACCCAGCGGGCGCTTACACGCTATTGATGCAGGAAACCTGATCTTAGAAATCCAGGAAAATTCTGATACGACTTACCGCGTGTATGACTGGGGCCGGCTAGATCTAGATGGCAAACCACGGGCTCTGCATAGAGAGCAATCCCTCCGATCTATTCAATTTAAAGACTGTGAGCCCAAGCCCATTCCTTATTCGCCTGGCTATCAGCTCTTAGCTCAGTGCCCCGCATTTCGAATACGAAAGTACGACCTAAACCCAGATAGCCTCCCCCTAAAGACCAGTATCGGTGAAGGAGCGATCTTGCTGTCTATTATTAGAGGACAGCTACAGCTGATTGGAACTGATCAGCAAGACCCAAGAGACCTTTGTACCGGCCAAACCATTTTACTGCCCTACTCTCAACACTTTGCTTTTAAAGCGCTTGTTCCCACCACGGTCTTACTAACAGATCAATTTACATCTTAACCTTCAACCACTCTTATTTATGGAAATGACTCGATCTTTACGCATCCTTCTATTCTTAGGCATAGCTCTTATTTTGTTGCTGATGTTTTTACCAGGGGTCTTGGTACCCTTATTTATCAGCTCCCAAGTTAAATCCAGAACGCAGTATACTATGGATTTTGGAAACGTAGATATTCGCTTATTTCGAGGGTTTATACAGCTACGTGATGTGAAACTAAAAAATGATGCTTCCTTCCCTTTGAGCGACTTTATCCACCTGAATGAACTCAAAATAGACCTGAATCCGCTGAGTTTATTTAAGAAGGAAATCGTCATAGAAGACCTGATTTTAAACATTCAAAACGTGGCCTTTGTAGAAAATGAAAAAAAAGAAAATAATCTAGAAGTCTTTATCCAAAGGCTAAAGCAGTCTTTTGGGATCGAAGACAGTCGTAAAAACTCAGAATCTACACCTCAGACTTCTACTGAACCCAAGCAAACCCAGATGGCCAAAAGTGAAAAACCTAAAAAAGCTTTTATCATCAAGCACCTATTAATAGAAATTCACTCTTTAACTGCCTTGGTTAGCAAAGGCTCCAAAGACCTTGTCCGGGCAGACTCTAACTGGACCATATCTGAAGAGCACACCCATATCACCCAAGATACCCTCAATGAGGTGACACGTCCCCTAACAGCAGAACTGACTAAGCGGGGGATTTCCCTCCTGGGTCAGATTCTTATTAAGAAAACGATAGATGTCAAAGGCCTAGGGGAAGGTGTTACAAATCTAGGAGTCAAGACTTTACAAGCCTTAGGCGGGGCTGTGCAAGGCCTGGCTGGAGCTATAAGCCCGGAGAATCAGCCAGCGATTCAGTCAGAGCCGCTAACAGAATAAGATTGCTAGGTAGGGTGCTTATGAAAATCTCTGTAGTCATTCCGGCCCGCTACGGGTCTAGCCGATTTCCAGCGAAGCTCTTAGCCCTTTTAGCAGGCAGACCTGTATTATGGCATACTTTGGAAGCTGTGAAAAAGATGAAACTGGCTGACGAAGTTCTGGTAGCTGTAGACGATGAAAGGCTGTATACGGCTGTAAAAAGCTGGGGAGGAAAGGCCGTGATGACTAGCCCTAGGCACAATTCTGGCCTAGAAAGGATAGCGAGCCTGGTTTCTTCTCTAAAAGGAGATATCATTCTCAACGTCCAAGGGGATGAACCCTTGATAGACCCGGTGCTTTTAGATAGGATCGTCTCTCAGGCAAAACAATCGAAGGCAGCTATCCTGACTGCGGTGTGTCCTCTGCGAAGTATAGAAGATGTGCTAAATCCAAATATCGTTAAAACTGTCTTAGACAAAGGAAACCAGGCCCTTTATTTTTCAAGAAGCCCCATACCTTATGTACGGGATCGTGAGGTGCAAGAATGGCTAAACCATGCTTCTTTTTATGGCCATATTGGCGTTTATTGCTATAAAAGGGCAGTGCTAGAAAGCTTTGCCAGCATTCCTCCAAGCCCTCTAGAAGACGCAGAAAAGCTAGAACAGCTACGCTTTCTAGACCATGGCTACAAACTAGAGGCTATCCTTACGGATAAACGACCCCAAGGGATAGATACGCTAGAAGACTTGATGAGGCTAGAGCAGACGTTTGCCTAATTGTTTAGCCGGTACCCTTCAGTAGACCTCTTGCATAACCCTTGTCTTTTGTGTCTTAAGTTCGTCAAAAATAAGCTCGGAATCCTTTGTT
>CAZEFS010000009.1:343-17956 GCA_964511545.1 uncultured Opitutales bacterium | reverse complement strand
CAAGCCCTTTGGCTCACGTCGTTCCCAAGAGTTAAGCCTCGGCTACCCCAAGCAGTCTCATCAAAGCCGCTGATTTTTAGGATCCACTTTCGCTCTTTTTGGCTCGCAAGGCGTAGATCCATATAGTTTCTTAAAGGCTTTCCCCCCAGGCTGGGGCCTTCCCAATAGGCGCCCGGAGGCAGAACGCTAAAGTCCACTATCCAAGAAGGAGGAATGATGCGTTTTAAAAGCCTATAAGCAGTTTCCGTCATCTGCTCTTTCCAAAACCCTTCTAAGAGCGGGTGGTGAAAGAGGGCTAAAGACAGCTTTTCTTCTTGATGAGGCTTTAGAGGCGGGGTGATGGAGAGGTACCCCTTCCTTTCTGCTTCTATAAGGGCCTTAAAGCTCGGTATCTCTTGCCAGTCAAACAGCTCAAAGAGGCGATAGACTCGGTCTATTTTTTCTTTGCTAGGCGTATAAACTCCGTCTAGGCTAAAGCGCAGGTCTTCGGGGCTAAAAGAGGCTACATTTCTACCCTTTTTCCGCCATTGCAGGGCTATCCACTCCCACTCAGGCCTATAGGTTCTGCTTTCTTCGCTGATGACTATGGCAGTCATGAGCGCTTCTTGTCTTTTTAGTTTGAATAGGCCCTCCCACAGGCTTTCTAGAAAGTATTCTGCCTGCTCTTTGCGTCCATATAGTTCATACAGAAAGGCCGTTAGGCCTATGCCACCGGGTACGGCATCTAACTCAGTTAGGATCCAACCTTCTTCTGTCCACAAAAGATCTGGCCGTAGTACTGAGGGAATAGTGGATGAAAGAGAGCTGCTATAGGCTAGTAAAAAAGAAGGCTTTCCTCTGTCGAGATAGGGGGCCACCCACGGGGCTCTATAGTCTTGGTTTCGAAGAAGAGACCGTCCCTGTTTTGAGGCGTAATAGAGTCTATCTTGCGCTCTATAAAACTCTAAACACGCCTGGCCTATAGCTTCTAGATCCCGAGCCTGCTCAGGACTCAGCTGAAAGGCAAGGGGAGATAGCCTCCAGCTCTTAGTCTCAAAGAGAGGCTGGGCCTTGAAGGCTGCTTCAAGCTTAGCTTTAGTCAGATAGGTCATGCCCTTGTTTAGAGTGTGTTGAGAGTGCGTTTTTGCGGGCATCCATGCTTGAGCCAGGCGCTAATAAAACCATCTAGGTCACCATCCAGGACGCCTTGTACATTCCCCACTTCTACCTGGGTTCGTAGGTCTTTTACTATCTGATAGGGTTGTAGAACGTAGCTTCGAATCTGGTTTCCCCAGCCCATTTCTCCTTTTTCTCCATAAAATCGCTCCATCTGGCTACGTTTTTCATCCTCCATCTTGTCATAGAGGCGAGAGCGTAAGAGCTTCATCGCCGTAGACTTATTTTTAAGCTGAGACCGCTCTGTCTGGCAGGTCACTACAAGGCCGCTCGGTAGGTGGGTGATTCTGATGGCAGAATCTGTCTTGTTCACATGCTGGCCTCCCTTTCCGCTAGAGCGGTAGGTATCTATGCGCAGGTCTTCATCTTTTATATTTAGGTCTATATCTTCTTCAATCTCAGCTATCACATCTACAGAGGCAAAAGACGTATGGCGGCGTTGGTTGCTATCAAACGGGCTAATTCGTACCAAGCGATGGACACCACGCTCTGCCTTGGCATAGCCGTAGGCGTAGGGCCCTACAATCCGTACAGTTACCCGGCTGATGCCCGCTTCTTCCCCAGCTTGCATATCTTCTATTTCTAATGTATACCCCTTGCGCTCTGCCCAGCGGCTATACATGCGAAGGAGCATGTCTGCCCAATCACAAGACTCCGTACCACCAGCGCCTGCATGGATGCTTAAAATCGCATTATTCTTATCTAGCGGGCCAGAAAGGTAAGACTCTAGCTCTAGCTCATCTAGGCCTAAGCTTAGGGCTTGTACGCTAGCTTCTAGCTCTTTTAGCCACTCTTTGCCTTCCTCTTCATCTAGGGGTTTGATGAATTCTAGTACGCCTAAGGCTTCATCTGCTTTTTTTTGATAGGTATTGATCTTATTTAGGGTGGATTTTAGGGTACTGAGCCTAGAAACTGTTCCTTTTGCTAGTGCAGGTTTGTCCCAAAAGCTAGGCTCAGCCATGGTGGCTTCTAGCTCTTGCATTTCTTGGTGCTTGGCATCCGCTTCAAAGAAACCTCCAGAGGTGGTCGCAACGTTCTTTGGCTTCTTTTAGGGCAAGATCCAGTTCTGGTGAGATGTAGGTCATAGGCTAAAAGGTGTAGCCAAAATTTAGGCTAAGGGAAGTTAAAAATAACCGCTTGCCCCCTAAGCTTGCCTTTGAAACAAAAACCTTCTATACTAGCCTGTATATATATGTGGAGCTTTTTAAAAAGATATCGTACCGCCCTAGTAATCTTCAGCTTCTTAGTTCTAGGTGTCATCTCAGGCCCTAGCTTGTGGCGAGGCTTTGAGAAGTATAAAGCAAGAACATTTTGTAAAAAAGCCCATGCTGCTCTGGATGCAGGGGATTATCAAAGCGCTTGGGTCTATGGCCAAAAAGCCTATACTCTCAATTCTACTAGCCCAGAGCCCAATAGGGTTTTGGGCCGTTTGTATGCAAAAATAGATCCCGAGCAGGCTTTATTTTACTGGAAAAAGGCTGTCAGCCTGAGTCAGAGTAAAGACGATAGAAAAGTCCTGATTGAGCTGGCCTTAGATAGTAACTTGCTCCTGACGGCTTTTTCAGAGCTGGGGGAGCTCGAAAAAATACTTCCTTTAGAGGGCGATTATTTCTTTTTAAGGGGGCGTTACTTGCATGCTCAATCTCGCCTGGATGAGGCTTTAGAGTGCCTGAAACAAGCCCTGAACAAAGATCCTAAAAATATGAGCTATCGTTTGTTTTACGCAGCTCTCAATTTTGAAGCTTCCTCACCTGAAGCTCGACGAGTAGCTATTCATACCCTGTTTGATTTAGCTGAAGAAGAAGACAGCTTACAGGCCCTACGCATGCTCGCCTTGAGGGCAGATCTTCTAGACGCTGAAGCGTTGCAAAAACTCGTATTTGCCCTTTCAAACGCCAAGGCTGCTAGCCTAGAAGATCGATTTTTAAGCCTGTACCTCCAGTATAATCAAGGCCTTTTAGATGAAAAAAGCACGCTAGCGCAGGTTCAGGCCCTAGTGAATTTCAAAAACCTGGACGAAAGGCTGAGTTTTCTACGTTTTCTAAATAGCCATGCGTGGTATGATCTTAGCCTAGAATCCTTGAGTTTAGAGGATAGCCTGAAGAGCAAGGATTTATTTCTGGTTTATATCGATGCCTTAGCAGGGAAAAATGCCTGGACAGAGCTGGATACTGTTTTTCGTTCTCAGACCACCCTTTTGCCCATAGAAAACTACCTTCGCTGGATGTTTGAGGCCCGAATTTATAAAGAAAAAGGGAATGATAGACGCTCTCAGCTTGCGTGGGACAAGGCTTTAGTAGAGGCTAGAGGCCACAGAGCCAAACTTTGGCAATTGGCAGAATACGCTCTCCTGATGCAGGATAGAGAAAAAATAAGACTCACCTTTACAAACCTCCTAAGGGAAAACCCACTTAGCCTCCAAGCTTACATTCGCTGGCTAGAGTGGGAAAGGCAAAATGGTGATACAGCTACTGTCTTAAGGCTTTTGCAAAAGATGCAGATTCACTTTCCGGAAAACCTCTCTATAGGGAATGATTTGCGTTATTTAGAGCTCTTATTAGAGCAAAATCTAGTAGAAAATGAAGCTAAGGCTCAGCTTATGCTAGAGCAATACCCCTCTGTTTTTGCATATAGGATGACCTTAGCTCTTGCCTATCTTAAGAATGAAAAGCCAAAACAGGCCCTGGAGCTGATTTTGGACCTAGGGATCAACTGGAAGGGAGTAGACGCTAGCTACCGCGTGCTTGCCGCTAGTATTCTAGCTGCTAATGCGTATCCTAGCGATGCTGAACGTATGCTAGAACGAGTAGAGCTAGACAGCCTCCTACCTGAGGAAAGACTGCTTCTCAAAGAGTAGACCTCTTGCATAACCATTGTCTTTTGCTCTCTGGGTTCGTCAAAAATAAGCTCGGAATCCTCATGTACGCTTTTGTACACTCCGGTTCCTCATTTATTTTTTCCTGCCCAGAAACCAAAATACGTGGTTCTGCAAGAGGTCTAGTATACTGCCAGTAAAAGCAGTCTATAACTTACAAAAACCCATAGATACTGGCTGCAGGTTGCTTTCGCCTGTCTTTTCCTAGGCGCTTGATGCGTTGTAAAGTAGGCAAACTAAGGGCCTGAATCTCTCCCGGATGCTCTATGACTAAGCGAGACTGGGGTGTCTTGACCAAATAGCCGGCCATAGCTAGAAAGAAGGCCTCTAGGGCTTGGGTCTTAAAAAGCGGATAGGGCGGGTCTATAAAAATCATATCAAAGCTTTCCTCTTTGCCTTTCCAGCTAAAAGCATCTCTTAGTTCTACCTGATAGGTACTGGCATCCAGGCCGGCACTTTTAGCCACTTTGACGGCATTGGTATCTAGGATGGGCTGAAGTTTGCAGTTTTTTTCTACAAATTTCACGGATTTTGCTCCTCGGCTGAGGGCCTCTAGCCCGTATGCACCGGTGCCTGCAAAAACATCCAGAACCCGTGCGTCCTCTACTAAAGGCCCTAGGGAAGAGAATATGGCCTGGCGCAATGCATCGGTACTGGGGCGTAGTGTATCGGCTTCAAGGCTTTCTAGAATAATACCCCTTGCTTGACCTCCGGTGATTCGCATAAAGTCATTTAAAATAAAAGATCAACTTGTATACTATAAAACCGGTAGCATGCTTGTTTTTCCTTTCAAATCAAGCACTTATAGAGTTGCGTAAACGGCTATATATGCTTTAATGAGCTTCTTTGTTTCCCTCCTATGCGCACTGTTTTGCCGGATCAGCACTATTTTTTGCCTTTCTTGAAAAGGGGATTAGTCCTCTACTTATTCCTGATAAGGCTTAGCTTCGGGGGAGCGTTTACAAACTACTGGCCTATTACTACCCAAGAGCAAAAAGATCCTCCTACCCCCACTGCTACTATCCTAGAGCGTGCAGGTCCATTATTTTCTAAAGAATTCGATGCAGACCAGAGGGTTCGAATGCGTACTTTTCGTCCCTTTTTTATAGAGTTTTTAGATCCAGAAAAAGCTACAAGAGACGCTTACTTTCTATACCCTTTATTTCGAAAACACAGCAGCCCCAAGGGTGTGCGCTGGAGCCTATTTAACCTGATTCAAAAGCGAGACGAGATAGATGATCAAAAGAGCAAGCGCTTCCGCATTTTCCCTATTTTTTCAAGTGATTATTCCGAAGAAGAAGATAAAGAAAATAAAAAGAGTGTTTTCCCCGTTCAAGGAGGGCTTTCGCACTTTTTAGGGAAGGACTCTGTTTCTTGGTTCCTCTTTCCCTTCCACTTAAAGAGCCGAAAAGGTGAAGATAGCTCTTATGTGTTTTTCTGGCCTTTCTTTCAGTTTCAAAAAGGTCCTCATTCGGGCGGACGTTTTTTCTTTCCATTCTGCGGCTATTTCTGGAAACAAGATCAGTATAAAAAACATTACTTTCTCTGGCCTTTGTGCTATAATCAATCTCTGCGTCTCCATACAGAAGACCCCCTCTATAGGCACGGAATCCTCCCTTTCTATACCTTTGAAAAGTCTAATAAGCTAGAGTCTGCCTGTTTTTTATGGCCTTTTTTTGGTTATACGCACAAAACAGAGCCTTATTATCACGAAACGCGCTTGCTTTGGCCCATTTTTGTTCAAGGCAGAGGAGAGATCAAGTACGTGAATCGCTGCGCGCCTTTTTATACACACTCCCGATTTAAGGATAATGAAAAATGGTGGTACGCTTGGCCCTGCCTTAGGATAAAACACTGGAAAGAAGGGGGGCTGAATGTGTCGCAGTCTCAAATTCTATATTTTCTGATGTGGAGTAATAAACAACGCCATCCAGACCCTGCTCAGTCATTTTTAGCCCATAAGACGCATATTTGGCCTCTAGTCTCTATGTGGGATAATGGTGAAGGTAAAAGGCAGTTTCAAATCTTTAGCCCTTTTGAGTCTTTCTTTCCGCATAATACGATCATACGCAAGCTCTATACGCCTCTTTTTGCCCTCTACCGCTATGAAAAACAAAACGATGCTTATTGCCATCGATTGCTCTTGAATGCGCTAGTGATCCAGCACACTCCGGATGAAAAATCCCTGAGCCTAGGCCCCCTATTAGACTTTGAGAGACGTACAGATGGTTCTTCCTTAGAGCTTTGCAAGGGCCTTTTTGGTATCCATAAAAAAAATGGGAAACGCCAACTCCGCCTCTTTTGGCTGCGCTTAGGAAGCTTGTGATGGAGCTTTCACCTCTCCTAACTTTTACCCCTTACTATGCACGTCCTGCCTCAATCTGGAGTCTTATCTCTATCTGGAGATGAAGGGCTTACCCAAGAAGCAATTCTTGAGAAAAAAGTACAGAAAGCCCAACAGTCCATGATGAGGAGTGTGGGTATCAAAGCTTACTTGAAAACTGTCCCAAGCCTCAGCATAGAGGGCCTTAGCGCTGCTTTAAAGAGCTTGCCTGAACGGCTAGAAAAGCATTGTAAGATTGCCCAATTAGATGCATTGAAAGAAAAAAGAGCTTTTTACCAGTCTCTTTCTTACTCTAAGCACGTGCCAGCTATCTTGCAGTTATTTGGGGCTCAGCATATAGAAGACCCAAGCCAAAGGCGAAAGCGGTATGCAAAAATCTATCACAATCCTCAGATCAGTCCGCCACTTCGTTTCTTAGCAGCTCAGTTCTACTTTAGGATGGCAAGGGCTAGCCAGTTTTTAAGCACTCTAGCCAGGACTTATATGCAAGCAAACGCTTTAAACGAAGCGCAAAAACAAGATCTTTTCCAAATGGTTGAGCAAGTCGCAAGTCCTCGTTTGCGAAATGAACTCTATGGAGCCATAGCTGAAAGCCCCCAATTGTTTTCATACCAAGAGATCTTAGCTGCCGCCTCCTCTATTAGCTCTAGTCCTATGAGGGATAAAACTTTTCTAAGCTTAATAAGATACAAGGATGTTTATACCAAGCCACAACTACTGATCTTTGCCCTAAATATAACAGAGTATACACAAAGAGATGCAGCCCTTTTAAACCTTTTAAAGACTCTTCCTCCCTGCGTGAAAGAAGATCTGTCTATTGTAGATAAGATCAGCCAGGCTGCTATACGAGATGATGCACGGATGACACTCAGTCAAAAATTCATTCCTGCCCCCGAGAGCCTGAATATGCTTAAAGATGTGAAAGATATGCATAAAAGAAATAAGGCCTATTATGATATGCTCTACCGTCTCATACAAAAAGGAGATGTTTCGTATCTTGCATTCAAGGCTGCTCAAGGCATCCGAGGGGATAGAAAGTTAAAGCTCTTGGCTTATAAAAATCTTGCTTTCAGTGCTCAGCATGCAGCAAGGGCTAAGCTGGCTGCTGCTAGGGCTATAATATATCCGTATGTGTTCACTCTAAAGGCTATGATTGCTCTCAGCTTCTTATTAGGTATGATGGTGGTTCTATACCTTCAAGTTTGCTGAGCTCCACCCCCTATTGGGTGATTCTGCATGAGATTCCCTGTAGTCATACATGTTTCAGGATTGTCTTAGCTTTAATTTTCATATAGGTTATTTTTTTGTTTTTAGTTTATAACCTATGGAACGCATTCAGCAAGCTGCTCAGGATTTTTATAAATGGACTTTAGGTCCCTCTACCTTTCTTGTTTGGCCAGAGGTGGGGGCAAAATTGATGCATTGGTTCATCAGCTTAGCGGATGGGTCTACCCGTGATGTCATTCATTGGCCAGAAAACCCAGATTATACAAAGCCCCGGAGCATTCGAGGGGGAAATCCTATTCTGTTTCCCTTTGCAGCTAGGTCGTATTACCAAGGAGCAGAAAACTATTGGAATTATGAAGGCAAAACCCTCCCTATGCCACGCCATGGCTTTGCAGCAGATGCCCCCTTTGAAATAGTGGATCTACACCCTAGCGGGTTTTCCGCAAAGCTTATTCCCCAGGAGGCCTTTCTTGCCTATTATCCTTTTTGCTATAGTTTTATTGTAAAATACTACTTTGGAGAGCTCAGTTTAGGGGTAGACTTAGTTCTTAAAAATGAAGATAGCCGTCCTATCCCTTGGGCTGCAGGGCACCACTTTTATTTTCATATTCCTTGGCATTCGCATCTAGGAAGGCAGCATTATCAGGTATCTATTCCTAGCAAGAAAGGATTTTACCATCATACAGATGGTAGCCTTAGGCTAGTGAAAGATTTCCCTATGCCTGCAAGTTTGGATGACCAGAGCCTTATAGACAGGATGCATTGTAAGCTAAAAGAGCCCAGGCTCAGCCTATCTTCCTTGGGTGGAGAAGAGAAAATTGAGATTTCCATGAGTGGCAATCCCGCTCCTTCTGTATGGACGACCGTGACTACCTGGTCTTTAGCGGACGCTCCTTTTTACTGCATAGAGCCGTGGATGGCTCCAGCCAATGCAGCCGAGCACAAGCAGGGTCTTGCCTGGGTAGAGCCGGGGGAAAGCCAGGTCTTTAGTGTAAGGGTGGATTTGGCCTGAAGCAGCGTCAGATGAGCTGTATAGATAATTCGTGAGGGGCCTGTCGCTTGTCTCCCTACGTTCCTAACTACGCCAATTTTTGCTTAGGCAAAGGGGCTTCAGGCTCTGCTCATTGAGCTACGCCTGACACGTTGGGAGACAGGTTTCCCCTACGCTGCCCTACAGCCAACAGTCGGGAGTCAATTAGCTCAAAGGGCGAAGCCTGATTTTACATACTCATTATCATTATTTTTCACTAAAAATATTTTTTTTAAAAAATAACTTGCAATTGTGAAATGAATTATATACTAAGGTTATGAGTTCTATTAGCCGTCTATTATAATAAGTATTGTATGACTAAAAATAGAATTCAAATAAAACTAAAAACTAATTATATGCACATAATATCGAATGTTTATACAGCAAACCGAGAAAACACTTCTCGCTTCGAAGCTTCCCAAAAAAAGCTTCCGTTAACAATAACCACAGATAAAACTAAAG
Organism: uncultured Opitutales bacterium; assembly: GCA_964511545.1. Taxonomy (GTDB): domain Bacteria; phylum Verrucomicrobiota; class Verrucomicrobiia; order Opitutales; family CAZEFS01; genus CAZEFS01. Next base: position 8,863 of record CAZEFS010000009.1, on the reverse strand, counting down.
CCATTAAAAGAATGCTGTCCGAAAGCGGGCCCGAAAGCGTATTAGCCAGCAAAGGCGAATACAGCCGCATGCGTACCTTCGTCATAGGGACTGATAAAAGAGCAGTACTCGCGTTTTCAGCAGAAAACAAAAGAGTAGATGGCTTTATTATGAATAATAAAGATCAGCAACTGATTCCTGTGCAATCTTACGATATGCCAAAGGAGCTCCGAGACATCCTCAGCTCAGATGCATTTGAAGCTTTTTTGAAAGATGTACAAGCTCGTATCGTACAATTGAGCAATGGCGACTGTCGCTTGATTATTCAGCAAGGTTTAAAAGGAGGAGTCTATAAGGTAGGTGATTTATATTCTAGTAGTGGAGATATCCAGAAAATAAAAAACACTTTGAAGACTATATCTGTGGATGAACGACCTGGAGGCACTAGAGAAAGTAGGATTATAATAAAGAATGAAAGTTGCTTCCCGCTCAAACTCAAAAATGAAGGAGCGAAGACTGGATATTTTTACACGAAAGCTGCAGACGCATTTTTGGGAGCTGATCACACTATTGCACCTGGAGCCGCTGGAGGTATTTTTTATGCAAGTACGAACAATTTTATGCCATTTGGGACTAAGGGTTATATCACTCTTGATATAGAAACTCCTGGAAGAAATTACGTAACAGTATGCGCTTTCGGAACTGGTTGTTGGATAGATAATGCAGCGAGAATCGAAATTAGAGCTGGAGAGGGAGCTCAGGATGAGCTGGGTCGCATTTTTGGCCATGGAGTAGATGCAACAGGACGTGTTACGGATATGGGTGACTTACTTGCGGATTCAGACCGCAGCACAGGCGTAACTACATCTTTTTTTGAATCATGTCGCATGTTCAAGGTATCTTGTGAATTTGAAAGTGACGTGCACGCAGAGTTTATTTTTACATTCCAAAATAAATAATTTTAACAGATGAATATTAGTAATTTGGAAAAAGGTATAAATGCTAATTTGGAAAGGGTTATAAATGCTAATGTTAAGAATCCTGGCACAAATCTAGATAGAGTTCAGCAAATAAAACACCAAAGGGACACAGACCGTAAGTCTGTGTCTCAAAAAGCCCCTATTTTATCTACTGAATATATAGGGAACCGAAATAGTCGTTTTGTCAGTAGTGATTATATTTCAATGTCTTCTGAAATATTTCATAGTTCGAGTCATACTACCCAATCCTCTTCTTCATTTAAGAGTTCAGATGATATTCTAACGTATCTTGCAAATCATCCCGACTACCAAAAAACACCTTCTAGTGAACTAGGGGCCATTGTAGCTATAGTTGCTTCAAGTTTGGCGCTTGCGGGAGGAGTAGCCCTGATCGTTGTTTCAGGTGGTAGTGCTACCCCTGGAGTTGTATTGGGAACATCTTTATTGATAGGTGGGGGGATTGCAGGAGGGCAAAATGCTATTTCTGGTATCATTCATGAAAACTTTAGTTGGGCAGACTTCGCAAAAACTATTGCTATAAATTCCGTACTTACTCTGATTACCTTCGGCAGTGGGTATGCTGCCGGAGGCCTTTCAGGTTTAGCTTTAAGAGGGACGAATTTAACAGAAAGAGCCATCAAAACAATAGGAACTATAAGCGGGGCACTAGTAGGTTCTGGAGCGCGTACAGGTACTTATTTAGTTATTACTAGAGTAGAAGGTAAACCTGTAGAAGCTATGGAATTAGTTCTGGAAGGAGTGATGGGAGCCGTAGAAGGAGGCTTCGCGGGCTACCTAGGCGCTAAAGCTTTTCTAAGACCAAACCCTGCTTTAGAAGAACAACTAGAGCAACTCATAGTAGAAAGACCAAACCCTGCTTTAGAAGAACAACTAGAACAAGTCGTAGTAGAAGAAGTTAAAGCTCCTAAAGAGATTTCTTTAGATCCGCTAAAATATATGGATCCAGATGGTAGGCCACTCAGGACTCTATTTGATAAACAAACAGTAATAGAAATATTTCCTCATCCAGATATAGAGTGTGACCTAGGGCTAATCCAAGGATTTCACACTATAGAGAATGGAAAAACTGGAGGTGCAGGACTAGTACATATTTTAAAACAGCATCCCGACGTGGCAAAATTGCTTAATTTTACTGAGAAAGAAATTGAAATTGCACTTCAAGAAGTTGATCAAGTTAGATCACCCATGATAAACAAAATTAGCGAAGCTTTCAATGAGATCGTAAAAACAAAGCCTGTGAGGGTGAGGGAGGTATTTAATAAAAAGGGCGAAATCACAAGCATAAATTATGTATTTAAATACGAAGAAAAATTCATAAAAATTTCTGTGTCTTATAAAGAATGGGATTTTGGTACCAAGAATATTATCCAAGCTAATATCATAAAAGAAAGAGACGCAAACAAAATGACGGCATGGTCTGACTACCTGACAAAAAAGACTTAAGGCTGATAAACAGCGGAACGAAAAGAAGTAAGGCTGTAAAAAATAAGGGGATGAGTTGAGCCTTAAAGGGAATCCGTGGAAATACAATGGATTTTACTGATAGCTCGTTCCCGTAGCTCTGATCTCTTATTTTTAGGCCTATTGCTTTTGACAGGTTGGGGCTGGGGATTGCAGCAGCATTTCAGCCCAAGCATCGCGAATAGGCCTCAAGAGCTTTTCTACCTCTATCACCAGCGAAGGCTCTTTTTTTAGGTTAGCTTTGGTCAGCTGTCCCATCATATAATCATAGAGCCTGTACAAGGTTTGGGCCAGCTCTCCTCCTGTTTCGAGGTTGAGGCTAGACTGTAGCTCTAGCAAGATATCACTCACTTTTTTTAGGCTGTTGTGAATGCATTCATTGCGCTTGAGATTCTCTACCGGGCTCGCAAATCCTTGCTTACTTGCTTCTATAAAGCGTAAGGCACCGTCAAAGAGCATCAAGATGAGTTTCCCCGGTGAAGCAGTTTGTATAGCTAGTGCCTGATAAGACTGTGCGGGCTTTGAGGAAGGGAGCATGGTGGGTGAAACTTTATTCAAAATGCTCGCCCAAAATATGGGCTACTTGATCCAAGTCTTCTGCGCTTGGCCAACCCTCCTTTAGGAGTAGCTCTTCCCCGCGCTTAATGGCTTCAATCCTGGGGTTTTCAGGAGAAGGGCTAGGGCTAAGTGCTTGATTCGTAGGGCTAGGATAAGTTTTTAGCTGCTCTAGTAAGTCTAGAAAATGAGAAGAGCTTTTCAAGGAAGCCTTACAGTGTTCTTCTTTGTTTTGCAGGCTTCCAGGGCTAGATAGTGTGCTATGGCTGGCGGTTTGCTGCAGTTTTTTTGCCTTAGAACTAATGGCAGGGGGAGTTCTTGAGGGGCTGTAGCTAGAGGAAAGGGGAGCAGAGTCTTCCATAAAAACAATAGTGCTATTATAAAGTTTGGGATAAGAAATGTCTATATTTTTCGTAAGGCTAGTTATCAGTAAGATTGACCCAACTAGGCAAGAGGTCTAATGGGATTTACTTGATCTGTTCAATGATCTTAAGGCCTATGTCTTTACGGTAAAATTCGCTAGGAAAGTGCACTTTCTGGCAGAGGGTATACGCCTCAAGGGCAGCTTCCACCAAGCTTGGCCCTAGGGCATTGATATGCAAAACTCTACCCCCATCCGTAATAAAGTTTCCATCTGGTTTTTTCTTGGTGGCGCCGTGCAAGATAGAGAAATGAGGCGGAATGTATGCAGGAAAGGTGATGGGTTCTCCTGTATTAAAGGCAAAGGGATAGCCCTGAGCATTTTTGATAATCGTTACTGAGGTTTTATTATTAAAACGAACCGTTGAGGGGTCCAGTGTGCCCTTAGCACAGGCAAAGAAGGCTTCTAGGGGATCTGAGTCAAAGAGGGGAAGGAGGGTTTGGCAGGCAGGGTCTCCCAGGGCCACCTTAAAGTCTATGGCTTTTGGGCCCTGGGCGGTGAGGATGACTTTGATTTGTAAGCTTCCCCGGTATTCAAATCCTTCATGTTTAAAACCATACAGGGTAGGCTCTATAATAGAGGAGTGAATGAGTTCTCGGGTACTGGCTGGTACCCAAGAGAGTGGAGCGTAGGCGCCCATACCAAAAGTTAGGGGGCCGGTGTCACCTTCATAGAGGTGGTTATAGTCATGCGCTAGGGGGAGGGCAACAGATTTCTCTCCACAAACCATGAGATTTATGGCGATATCTTCACCCTTAAGGTATTCCTCTATTAAAATATTTGGCTTTTTGCCACTCAGCTGGCTAGAGCTATAAATCAGGCGAACGGCGTCTTCGGCTTGGGCATAGTGGGGAGCAAGGATGACGGTGGGGTTTCCCCCCTGGGTGATGTCAGACTTAATGACAGTGGGAAATCGTTCTCCTTTTAAGCAATTTAAGGTTTCCTCTAGATTATCAAATTGGGCAAAGCTAGCTGTGGGTATCCCATATTTGTGCATGAAGTGCCGCGCGTGGAGCTGGCTATTTTGAAGCTCCATCAGGTTTTGTGTAGGTCCATACACGCAGATATCTTGAGAACGTAAGACATCTACTAAGCCCAGGCTTGCTAGCCCCTCAGGAGCCATGATCACCAAATCGGGTTTCAAGTTTAGAATAAACTGCACCACTGCGTCCAGGTTGTTGACGTCCAAGGCGTGGCATTCTGCCTCTTGAGCGATCCCGTCATTTCCTGGGGCGACTACAAGCTGAGTCAGCAAGGGGCTTTTTAAACAGGTTCTAGCTAGCGCATGTGAGCGAGCACTGAGGCCCAAAATCAGAACTTTCATGCAGTTAAAAATGAAAACTTAAGCAAACCATAAGAATGGAAGCAACAGTATAGGGCCTCACTCTCTTAGGCGCAATAGAAAAGTAAGCCATAAGCGAGTCTAATAGCTATTTTGAATAAAGCCTAGATATGCTATGGACTTAAGATTTCCTCTGATGAACAATAGACCTCTTGCAGAACCACGTATTATCTTGGTTGGCCTGCCGGGCGAAGCTCTTGTAGCGACGTGTCGACGTGTCGGGCGTAGCTCGCCGAGCGAAGCCCGAAGCCTGGTTTCTGGGCGAGGCCAAATAAATGAGGAACCGGCCTGTCTCCTGCCGTGTCGGGCGTAGTTCGCAAGAACGAAGCCTGAACGAACCCAGAGACCAAAAGACAATGGTTTCGCAAGAGGTCTAATATTTCCTAGCCTAAAGCAAGGCAATATGTGCTTTTTTGGCTAAACAGGGGTTCTGCCTTAATAATGAAAGTCATCCTTTTTACTGAGAGACTGAGCAAAAGCGACCACCAGCTTCACCGCATTTTCTAGGTCTTGCAGGTCTATCATTTCGCTAGGAGTGTGCATGTAGCGTAAGGGTATAGCTACTATACCAGTGGCCACACCCCCTCGAGAGACTTGGAGAGCTCTAGCATCTGTTCCCGTTGGTCCAGGATCTGCCTCCAATTGATAGGGCATTTTCAAAGCCTTGGCACAGTGTATAAGGCGCTCATGCACCTTGGGGTTAATATTCGGGCCTTGGACGATAATCGGACCCTTGCCTAAAAAAGTTTCCCCAAAACGGCGGTTATCACAGTCTGGGTGATCGGTTGCATGGGAGACATCCACCGCAAGAGCGACACTCGGCTGTACCTTATAAGCAGCCGTAATAGCCCCTCTGATACCAATTTCTTCCTGTGTCGTAGAGGCTGCTACCACTTTTGCCTTTAATTTTTCACTAGCCTTGGCAAGACGTAAAAAAGCTTCATTCACCACATAGCAGCCACATTTGTTATCGAGGGCCCGTGCGGTAATTCTACTGTGCTGAAGGGATTGGATGCTGTCTGCATAGACAAGACTATCTCCTATATTGACATACTCTAGGGCTTCTTCCTTGGACGAAACGCCAATATCGATCCAAACTTCGTGCTTCTCAGGCACTTTTGTGCGTTCTTCCTTATTCAGAAGGTGTACAGCCCGCTTGCCGGTTATACCCTGTACGATTCCCTTTTTGGTGAGGATATGGACACGTCTTCCAGATAGTATGGTATGATCATGGCCGCCTATGGTGTCAAAGTAGATAAAGCCGTTTTTATCAATATGTAAAACAATAAGACCCAGCTCATCCATATGACCTGCCAGCATCAGGCTAGGATTGCCTTGGCTATTCAGAGTAGCAAGACGATTACCCATGGCATCTTTTTCGTATATTTCAGCCTTAGGCTGGATGTATCTATCTAGAACGGTCTGAGCCTCAAACTCGACTCCTGAAGGAGAACGAGCGAGGAGTAGATCAGCCAATAGTGAAGGAATGGAAAATTGTTTTTTAGAAGACATACAGCTATATATAAAAAAGATATAAAGAAGAAAACGGTAGTGGTTTAAAACTACGAGTCTCGTGGATTTTTGTAGGCTTGCAAGATTTTTTTGTAGGTTAGGCACAAGCGTAGTCTGCGATGAAAGACCAGCGCTTTCTAGCTTGTTTCCTTAGGCAAGGCAAGCGCAAGTAATAAGGGATAAATAAATGCCAGAGCCCCTAGGTGATAACAGTTTTTTGAGCCTAGGTAAAAATAAAAACTAGCCCCCATAAGCGGACCAAAAACCCGTGCTAGTGCCCCAATACCACGAAAGAGCCCCATGTATTCACCTTGGTTTTGGGCGGCGGTATACAGGGAAAGAAGACTACTTAAAATAGGACTGATAAGCCCTATGGCTAAGCCCAAAAGACTCAGTGAACAATAGAGTTTAAACAGAGTGTCTGCAAGGCCAAGCGCGGCATAAGCCAGTATCCCCAAGGCAAAGCCGGCCAAGAGCGTTCCTTTTTCCCCCAAACGTTGAGCGCCCTTGCGCGCGATGACCCCCTGAGTTAGCATCAGCATCAGCCCCACGTAAACCAGGAGCCAGGCATTTTGGCTGGGCGTATAGTGAAAGCGTTCCACAGCTAGGAAAACAAAGGTAAACTCCATCCCGCTTAGGATCAGCGTAAAACAAAAATTCATCTTCAAAATCCTCTGAATGATAGGGTTTTTGACAGAAAAGTAAGCTTGTAAAAGTTTGGGCTTGGAAGCGTTCACGGCATGTGGCTTTAACGTTTCCGGAAAAGCTCTAAAAAGCCATATCCAATTGATAAGGGCTAGGCTGAAAGAGCCCAGAGCAGCTGCGCTGAATGGACTCAGCTTGTGGGCAAAAGGCAGAGAAGACAGGGTGGAAAGATCGATTTTTGAGAGCATTCCTCCTAAAGCAGGTCCTAAAATAAAGCCTAGGCCAAATATAATGCCCACGCATGCCATGGCTTTTGTACGAGTGTCTCTACTACTCAGATCTGCTACGGCAGCATTTGCTACTGAAAGATTTCCCGCCATGATGCCTGCTAAGGTTCTAGAGAGTAAATAATATTCAAACCTTTGGGCGAAGATCCAAAGAAGATAGCTAGCGGCTGTGCCTGCTAGGGTGATACTCAGGACTGGTTTTCGGCCCATGCGGTCTGATAATTGGCCCCAAAGCGGTGCAAACACAAACTGCAAGAGCCCATATGTAGAACCAATGAGCCCGCCAAACCATACGCTGACTAACCACTGCCTATCTGCACTACCACCTAGGGCAGCAGCGCCGTTTTGTAGGCATTGTATGAGGGGAAGGAGCAGCCAATCTCCCTCAGCTAGAGCTTTGGGTAAATAATAATTAAGAATTGCCGGACTGAGCGGAAAGACAATGGAAAGGCCGACTAAATCTATAAACAGGGTTAGCAGCACAGGGCCTAGGCTTTTCCACGGCAAGTTAGTTTGGCGGGTGGGAAGGGGTACGGTCGTAGAAGACATAAGAGAAAGGGGAAGGGGGACTTCAGCTAGGCTTGAAGCACACGGTCTAATACAGTCCAGTCTTAGAAGATTTTATTTTTATTTTCAAGAGAATAAACGCATCTTTTTAAACGATGGGTAAGACCTCGTAGGCTAAGGTATTTTCCTTTTATAGTCTTGCATTTGTGAGCATAAGTTATAGCCTTAGAGGTTTTTAGCTGCGTCCTTTTATTTATTTGTGTTTATGTATTTTCTGAAAACTTTTTGGAAGGTTTTATCTGTGTTTAGCCTAGGGATAACGGTATTGCCAGCGCAGGTTATCGATGCTGGAAATCTAGAATATAAAGCGACACAGCTTCGGAGCTTAGAAATTTTAAGCAATAACCCTGAGGTGGAGCTCCTTGCTAAAAAAGCGCTGAGAACCCATGGAGATATCCAGCTGACTTCTATGGGCACAGAAGATTTTAAACTCAAGCTAGATCAAAAGGATGCTAAAAGCGTGCGCCTCTTGGTAGAAGCCCAAGCTAGGACGGTATGGGACCAGCTCATACAAGGCCCTACCTTGCAAAAAGCGGTCTTGAAGGCCTGTGATGTGGTAGTAGAAAAGCTTTTGGGCCAGCCAGGGTATTTTAGTGGAGACCTTTTTTTTGTAGGAGATAGAGGCCAGGGCAAAGATATTTACCAGAGTGATCTTTTCTTCCAGCAGGTGCTGCAGCTGACGCACGATAGGTCGGATCCTATTATGCCTCGGCTATCGCCTTGCGGTAAGGCCCTGGTGTATACCACTTA
>CAZEFS010000009.1:0-333 GCA_964511545.1 uncultured Opitutales bacterium | reverse complement strand
TAAGAGTGGTTTTCCAGATATTTATAAGATTGATCTCATCAGTAAAGAGCGTACAGCCATTGCCACCTATAAAGGAACGAACAACGGTGCAGCTTTTAGCCCAGATGGACAGCGTATAGCTATGATGCTTTCTAGTAGCGATATTCCGCAACTGTATGTGACGGATGCCAAAGGCCGAAAGCCCCATCGCTTGACACACGTTAAAAGCCTAAAGGCCTCACCTTCGTGGCGAAAAGATGGCCAAAGTATTGTGTATGTGAGTGATGAGCTGGGAGGCCCTCAGCTTTTTGAAGTACCAGCCACGGGTGGGCCCAGCCGGCGCATCCCCACCCA
>CAZEFS010000008.1:15690-18196 GCA_964511545.1 uncultured Opitutales bacterium | reverse complement strand
ATGTGCGGAAGAGATAAGCGCTGAAAGCATCTAAGCGCCAAGCTCCTCCCAAGATAAGATCTCCATGGGGTTTTACCCCAGAAGAGTCCTGGTAGACCACCAGGTTGATAGGCTAGATGTGTAAGTGGAGTAATCCATTGAGCTAACTAGTACTAATGACTCAATTGTTTGTATCGTAAGAATAAGATATATACGTTATTGACAAAACGCTAAGTTTTTTAAATTATATTTACATTAAACTCAATATTTCCAATACGTACTGTTAATACAAACTGGCAGTACATTTGAAAGGCTTAAAAGTAGTTTTAGTCTATAATCACTCTCAATTCTTTAATAACAGTACGAGGAATCAATCTGGTGATCATAGATGAGGTGAAACACTCGTTCCCATCCCGAACACGCCGGTTAAGCCCTCAATCGCCGATGGTAGTGCAGCCCCGATGCTGTGTGAGAGTAGGTAGTTGCCAGTATAATAACCCGCTTTATTCCTAAAGAGTAAGCGGGTTTTTTATGCCTCAAAAGCTACGTATAAAGTCAAAAATGATAGATTAAAATAAAATTAGGACAAGTTAGTCTGAATCTTAATGTTTATAAAATCTATTTTTAAAAAATATATATAAATTAAGATTAAAATATATTAATTTTTTTGTTAAAGTTTAAATTTTATACAGATATTTTTTTGACTAAAACCATGATCAGGTATGACCATTTATTTTTGAGCAAATGTAACTTAATCATATTCAGCCTTCACGCTACCTGACAAAAAAAAGGGGGAAAGCTAAAGGCTTGATAAACAGCGAGAAAGCTGACAGCAAGATTTTATAAAAAACAAAAAACCCAGCTAACCGATATGTGAGTGTATTGCATAAACCCAGCTAAAAACTATTGAAGGTCACTTTTCAGGCCCCCCTTCATTAGTTCATTTTTTATCACTGTAACTCCTCCTTTTCCGCTTTCTATGCGCCCTAAATATTTTTTGTCAGGTATGTTGTTCAGCCTTAATAAAAAATTAATCTCAAAGCTTTTTCTTGAAGAAGCTCGTGCATGAAATGATAAGTAACTCCTTCATTACTATTTTGCTTATAAGTTGCTAAACCTTCTAAGGTCCTGTATGTTTCAAGAACTCTCTTGAGTAAAACTGCTCTTACCACTGGGTCATAAAAAGAGTAAACTAAGCGATACAGACTCTTGATATCATAATTTTTAGGACAAGGCAAGCGGAGTGCTTTTAACTCTTCTGTTAAAATAAGAGGCCCTTCATCTAGCTTTGGGACCATATGGAAACAAGCAGCACCTGGGCGTCCCCTAACGATAGTAGACCATAAGAGACCATCGGCACCCCGTACATAAGGTAAATAACCAGGGTGTATATGAATAAATTGAGTACTGGGAAGGTCTAGAATGCGCTTAGGTACTAATCCTCCGCCTGTAAATAAATAGGTGGTAGGACCGAGGGATTTCAGTAAATTTAAAAGGGTTTCACTTTTAAATCCATCAGAACCATAGTCACAATAAAGGTGTTCTTCTGCGATTATTTTTGAATCAATGTTTTTTTGATTAAAAGTGTCAAAAAAAGTTTCAGGAAGTTCGTAATTTTGACTAATTATATGTTTTATAGGATCAAAAACATTTTTTTGGCCCATGAAATATTTAGGCCAGTAATTATTTCTTAAGGATTCTTGTAGATAAAGAAAAGGATCTCGAAGCTTTCTAGGTAGCCAGCGTAAATATTTATGGCCATTATAGAGTTTAATTAATCGTTTAGCTCTGTACCCTAGTAAATGTAAGGTACTTAAGTATGCTCTATATATGGGCCCCTCATAGGCTAAAATAGTTAAATTTAGGGTTTTGATAGCCATAAAGGTAAAAGTTGGTTATAAATGAAAGAGATAAAATCATGACATTTGAGAGATTCGGGCATATTATCTCGTAACTTTAATAAGCTATTGATGCACTTAAATGCTATAGCTTTATCTGAAGGTTTTTTAAGTGAAAGCTTTGATAAGCAAAAAGCTAATAAAAGAAAGACGGCCTCCCATCCTGGCTCATTTAAAAGATCTTCTGTTATGGCTTTTTGGAAATGAGGATCATAATCTGAGTAGAGTTTTTTATGGACATCTATTTTGTGGCATAAACTATGAATAAATTCAAGCTTAGGAGCCTCAGCCTCAAGCTGCTCTTTTAATAGTTGCTTAAAACCTGCTTGAAAGCTAGCTAGAGAAGGCATAAAAGCCTCTCGCCACTCTTGTAAAAAATTAAAATTAGTTTCCATATATACAGTTTTTTAGAAATGTATGTGCGTAAATAGGTGCATCGAGGGGCTTCAAGGGTTGACGTACTGCAAAGAGAATAGCCTCATGCTCATTAGGATTTTGAGTGGTAAACGTACCATGGTCTCCCTGCACAAGGATCATAGCGCTAGGATCTTTTGCGATGATAGCCTCTAAGTAGTATAAGAGCTTAGGATTTAGACCTTGGATTTGTTCAATATACTGGGCACAGTAGT
>CAZEFS010000008.1:0-15680 GCA_964511545.1 uncultured Opitutales bacterium | reverse complement strand
GGGGTCCTACTTCATTCTCTCCCCAAATCTGAGCCGCATGATCGTTATGAAAAGATCCTTCTTTGTTTAAGATAAAGGGTGCATGGGGAAGGTCTAAGTGAATATAATAAAAATGCTTACCATCTTTAGGTTCAAAATGACAGAGCCTATTCCAAATATTTTCCTGTCTTTGAAATAGCCGTTTATTCAGAGTGCTGATAAGGGGAGTACTTACTAGTTTTGTACGGTATGAACAAGCATATAGAAACTCTAAAAAACTTGTTTTCGGCAAAGGATCTAAAGAGTCGAACTGAGATAGATTGTGAAGAAATGGAAAGCGTGGCTCTAAAATATGAAGTGTATAGCCTTCGTGTTTTAGATTTTTTAATAAAGGAGCTGCTTGGAGGGTATAATGCAAACATAAGGATGTACAAGCGTTAGGATTCCACTCTAGAGGCTGTAAATAGGTATTGATGGCTTTCAAAGTAGGGTAATGTGGCACACTACCATCGGGCGTAGAAAAACCTAATCGCTCTAGTTCTTGATAGAAAGAACTATTATCAAATTGATAGTATGTTTTTAAGACTTCTTTACTGGTATAAGCATCGCAGATAATCCAATAAATATTTTCTGAACAAGATACAGCTAAGGGGGGAGTTGACTGTGAGAGCAGCTGCATGGCTTCCTGGCGAGCTTTGTAATCTTCCTGAAACAGTTTATAGCTATTAAAAGCTAACAAGAGAGCTAAACCCATACAAAGGGGCTTTGTGGGTAGTTTTTTAAGAGAAAAGTAAACTAAGCTTATTAGTATAAAACGCAGAATAGTATCTACTAAGAGACTACAAGCGCCTAGTGGGATAATCAATCCTATGTACAACGCCCAGGCTACTCTGAAAGAAAGCCCTAGGGCTGATAATATGAAATGAAGTGCTAGGAGTCCAAAAAAGGCCTGAATTAACAGTGTATAATTGCTGGCAAAATAGCCTTGGTTTTGGCTATAAGTCATCACGCATAGTAAGCAAGGCAATAAAAGGCCTAAAGCTGTATTTCGAAGAATTTTTTTCATAAAAAAGAGAGATCTATCTTTAAGTCTTCAGCCCTGTCAAACTCAGCCCATTCCCCGTATATAGGCACACCTAGGAGGAGCTGGTCTTGGTGAAGTAGGTAGCGCAGAAAATCTGTGATATAGGCATTTTTAGGATTGGGCTCTTCTTTACAAAACTGATGGTAGAGCTCTTTAAATTTTTTTGTATAGGAAGAGGAAATCTTAAAAAGACCAATATATTGCCCCTGAATGTCTGACAAGGTTTTTGGTTTTTGGCCTAGGTCTTGGATATGGCGGCTCTGAGGGTCCCACTTGAAAGTTTCAGCATCTTTTAGGGGGTCTTCCATCCGTTGTTCCCAGTAAGCTTTCCAATTTTGATCTGTTATAATATTGATAGGCCCTTCGGAGCAGAGGAGTTTTTCTAAAACAGCAGGTGCGTAAATGATGTCTCCATAAGAAATGACCCAATCACAGTCATCCTTCATGGCTGCTTCAGCGCAGAATAAGCTGTAGAGCATATTGGTGCTTGCATAGTCTGGATTTGAAAAAAGGCGATAGTCTTGCGGGAGTTGATCCTGCCGGTAGCCTCCAATCAGGTTAATCTGTGAAAGCCCAAGTTGTTTGCAGGCTTCTAGCTGATGATGCAGCAGAGGTTTTCCTTTATACGGGACGAGACACTTGGGTTTATCTTCGGTATACGGGCGCAAGCGTTTTCCTTCTCCTGCGCACAAGATAAAGAGCTGGGTAGAGCTTAAGTCTTTGGGAGAGTGCATGGTCTTGGTTTGAAAAAAGTATTTAAAAAAACTGAAAACCAAGAAGACAACGAGTCTTCTCTTTCAGGATGCCACATGCAAGCAACGATAGGAAAAGTAGTATGTTCCATCGCTTCACAAGCGCCTTGTTCATCAAAGGCAATGCCCTTAAAAGCTTTAGGAAGGGCTTCTAGACTATAACGATGATAAGAATTCACCTTAACAGATCGTTCAGGAAAGCCCGAGCTATTGGCTTGAAAGCTAACCGTGTGCTCACAGGCGACATGTCCTGCAATGGGCTTTAGATTTCCTCCAAAGTACTCTGTTAAAAAAAGCATACCATGGCAGATGCCAAGCACGGGTAAGTTTTTCGATAGGGCATAATCCACTATTTGGCTTTCAAGCTTGTAGCGAGAGGGGTGGTCTCCTCCTCCGCTGAGAATGAAACCATCCAGGCCTAAGGCTTCAAAAAACGTAGCAGCGTCCGTGGAGCTATTGGGTAAAGGAACTAAATATGCCTGAATACTTTGTAAGAGCCGATGCCAGCGCTGATCTAGGCAGTCTCGTACTTCCTGGTGCTGGTCTATGTCTACTCTCTGGCTAACGCCTATTTTTAGCATCTTAGTGGATAATTTTAATACTTTGGCTAGCACAGTCTAATTCTATAAACTGAGCTAGTTTTAATTTTTCAAATAGGGCATTGCCTATGCCAATACTGGCTGCTAGCTTAAATTCAGCTGAACGTATCGCCATATGCGAGTTGGGCCCACCATACACGGTAATCAATCCTCCGATAGCATAGTTAAAGATCCAATCAAAGCCAGGATCTGCCTTTTCTATTAAAACGATCTTACCCTTTAAGGCTTCACCTTGAGTTTCCTTTGAATTCTCTAAGTACACAAGAGCCGCCTGAATGGATTGAGAGCCAATGAAATTAGGTAGGGTTTTTGGCAAGGCAAAAGAGAAGAAGTCACTCGTTTGAGTGATCAAGGGCGGCAACTCTATAGCTTGAGTGATTCTATGGTAGTCTTGCCCTTGCTCTATTTCTTTTTTGAGTACGTTTGCTATGTTTTCTCCTTTTAATATTCCATGTTTTATATCTAAAATAGTACTGATAGGTAGATGTGCGAGGTCTTGTGCTGTCAAGCCATAGTCTCTACCGAGGGTTTCAATCAGATCTAAAATAGCTGAAATATAGCGAGTAAAGACGAATTTTGAATATTCTCTTCCCGCAATAGCCTCTTCTAGAAAGCGTTTAAACTGTTCTAAATTCACCCCAAATGTGTGATGTAAGAGCTCTTCAAAGGCTGGATTAGAAAAGGGTTGATAGTGTTTTTGATGCTCTACTGCCTTGCTGGACTGAGAGAACATATACTTATTGGGGTCTGTCTTATACGCAGGAGAGGTAATGTCATAGGTTCCTGGGCGTAGATGGCCGTATTTATGGATAAACTCTGCCTTAGGCAGGTTACCTTTTAAGACCTGATGGGTTTCTTCAAAAAAAGCACCCGTGATGGTCTGAATAGGATCTAGCAAAGCATCCTTTTCTTGCTCTGTCACAATACCCTGAGCCAGGGCAGATTTAATGAAGGAGCTCGCAATAAAACCGCAGCGGGCTAAGTGCGCAAAGTTTAGAGTGCCTTGTTTACAGGTTTCTAAAAGAATATAGATGTGATCATAAGGGGCTAAAGGTGTACTCACAATCGCATCAAAACGCTGGTTGAGCCTATCCATAGCTGTATATTCTTGGCTACATTTGTTAAAAGCAGCTTGGGTTAAGGCCCTTAGGCTCATTTTATAATGTGTAAACTCTTCTGGGGATAAGCCTGCTCCTTGCGTTAAAAGGCTTTGCCAGCGTTCATCAAAGTCAAACGTTTCACAGGTAGGCATCACCATAAACTCTAGTTTATCATGCCACTCCGGGTGCTGACGCAAGCGCTCTACATAGTACTTGACTAGTTTTTGAGTCGTACCTGTTTCCAGAGCTGCCGGTAGAAACGAGTGAATGCTCGCCCTCACGTCTATATAAGGGTGGCCGGCAAAACAGGTAATGAGCGGATAGGGCCGAACATCCTTGTAGCCAAATTCTGCTCTTTGTTGGGCCCAAACAGCGTTGGTGATCAGCTCCTGATAGAGGGAGATCGCTAAGGTTTTGGGTTTTATTCCCACAATTTCAGCCGGGTTCCAATCTGGCATAACGCCAAAAATGGTCTTCTCTCCCACGACAAAGGGATGACCGGTTTGTAAGTCCTCAAAGCGCTGTGCTACAGCTCTTAAATGTTGGTCTAAGCTTTCATCGTTCAGCTCCCGTAAGTGCTGCAGTACAAGAGGGCGTACCTGAAAGATATAAAGCTCTCTGTCTTCTGTTATAGCAAATTCTATATCTAAAGCATCAAATTGAGCCAAGTGCTCTATCTCTTGTATCGCTTCGTAGAGGCTGGGGAAAAACTCAGGCGCATGCTGAGGCAGAGGCGCTAGCTTCCAATGATAAAAAATCTGGTCTGTTTGGCTTGTACCGCTAGTTACCGAGGCAGTATCCTTGCCGTCATAGTTTATCACGCAGTAGGGAGCTCCACAATTGAGACTACGCGTAAAGGCAACACCGCTATACTTCACATTTTGGAGCATGGGCTGCACTAAAACCTGGTCTTTATCACTTCCGCCCTCATAGGAGGCAATGACAGTCTCAATCGCTTCTTTTAATTCAGATAGAGTAGGAGCAATATTGAGTAAGCTTTCAAATTTTCCAGCATTGGCCTTTTTAAAACCATCCTCTTGCAAAGAACTACTCCTGACGACTAAGGCTTGCGAGCCAAACTTCTGTTGTATTTTTTCAATAATACTGGTAGGCTGGTTTCTCCACTCTTTAACAGAAAAATGTACCTGGCTTGAGATCTTTGCCTTCGTAATGCGCTTACGTAAAGTTTGCAAGGTTTGGGCCTTAGTCGTTAAAACAAAGCGCGAGACGTCTTCTGGCTTTAAAACCTCTGCCCATAGGCCATTGGCTTCTACTACTTGAATGTTAGCATTGCTTTCAAGTAAATGAGAGATAAGGCCTGATAGCCGGGGTTCTTGAATGTTTTCGGGGAAGGACTCCTTTAAGGCTTTTAAGACTGTGGGCTTTAGATACATAAGGCCTATAAAGGCTTGTTTGATAGGCTTATGAGCGGTAGTGGTATCAAAGTTGCAATATACGGTTTCAAGATTTGGCTTAGAGTCTAGACCTTCTAGGCCAGAGTCTAGAGCGAGAATGACGTCTGAGTGCTGGTCTTGGCTAGCTTGCAAAATACTTTCAACGAGCTTAGGCTGAATGAGTATATCCCCATAGCAGATAAAAGCGGGCAAGCTAGGGTCTATTTCTGCTAGGCGTAGGGAGTCTAGCGCGCCTGTATGGTCCCACTCAGGATTGAGGATAAAATGAAGCTGTGGATAGTGCTTGGTGATTTTTTCAATCTGATAGCCTCCCACGAAAGTATAATGGGTTTCTTTAGGGTCAAAAGCACTCAGGAGCCAATCGAGGGTACGCTTCGTATCATCAATTGTAATGATGGCTGGATTCTCCAGAAATTGGTTTGACTTTCCAGCCCCTAGGATGATTAATTGCTGCTTCAATAGATTCATATGATGTCTTGGTTTTCTAAGTTATGGAATGAGTATAAAGATCACAATCTTTTTTTTAGTGAGGCGCATCGTCAACACCGAAAATTAGTTTTTTACTCTGAAGGGGAAATTTACTTTCAAACCTTTGCTCCCTTTATAGAAGAGCTTCTGAACTTACCCGGCTTTAGTTGTTCTTATATTAGCTCCGACAGTAAAGATCCTGTTTTTAAGAATCCCCCGATCGGGCTCTATCCATTTTATTTTAATCATTTTCTCAAGTCTGTCTTTGATAAGATAGACGCTCAGTGTTTTGTATTTACAATGCCAGATCTCAATACCTACCACCTGAAACGATCTCCGCATACAAAGGAATACATTTACCTATTCCATGCGTTTTCTAGTACCCATTTGCAGTATAATGAAAAGGCATTTGATGCCTATGATACGGTATTTTGTGTAGGCCCTCATCATCTTGCAGAGATACAAAAGAGGGAAAAGCTTTACAATCTAGCCCCGAAAAAGCTCTTGCCTATAGGCTACCCACGTATGGATAGCTTTTATAAGCGTTATCAAACTCACCCTCAAGTGCCTTCTGCAAGGCCCAAAGTCTTAATCGCTCCTACCTGGAGTATGGCCAGCATTCTTGAGAATGGAATTGAAACCATTATCGACGTTTTATCACCAGAGTCTCTCGACGTTACGCTCCGGCCTCATCCAGAATTTCTAAAACGTCGCCCTCAATTAGCTAAGAAACTAGAACAGAAGCTTACAGCCTTAGATCATTTTACCTGGGAAACTCATTTTTCATCTGAGGACAGTTTGTTGAATGCCGATATACTCATTACAGACCGCTCTGGTATAGCCTTTGAGTATGCCTTTGGAAAAGAAAAGCCTGTTATTTTTATAAATACCCCCTTTAAGGAGCATAATCCCCAGTGGAAGGCACTAGATTTAGAGCCTATTGAGCTACAACTCAGAAAAGAGCTAGGCATCGAACTTCAACTTTCAGATTTACACACACTTCCGCAGAGCATACACGCTCTCTTGCAAGAAAAGGACCAGTGGAGAGAGCAGCTCAAAGCTCTAAGAGAAAAAACTGTTTTCAATTGGGGCTCTTCCGCCAAAGCGGGAGTGAATTATCTTGCAAAGGTTTTACCTCATCCCCTCAAAAGCCTCTAAAGCCCTTTTCCGAGCCTGCGCATGGTCTACAATGGGTAGGGGGTAGTTTATGCCTAAGTCAATCCCAGCAGCTTTTAGGATAGACTGAGGGGCAGTCCAGGGTTGGTGGATATAGGGTGGGGGCAGTTTTTCTAAGACAGGAAGGTATTGTTTAATGTACTGGCCTTGGGGGTCAAACTTTTCACTCTGCAGAATGGGGTTAAAGATTCTAAAGTAGGGCGCGGCGTCTGCTCCACAACCGCTCACCCATTGCCAGCCGAGGGTATTACTCGCTAGGTCGGCATCCACTAGCGTATCCCAAAACCACCTAGCACCCTCCTGCCAGGGAAGGAGCAAGTGCTTGACTAAAAATGACCCCACTATCATGCGCACTCTATTATGCATCCAGCCTGTTTGCCACAGCTGCTGCATCCCTGCATCTACGATGGGGTAGCCGGTTTTGGCTTTTTTCCAGGCTCCAAAGTGGGGCGGATTATTTACCCAAGGAAAGGTTTTGTATGCACTCCGTAGAGGCTCATTTGGGGTATGAGGAAAGTGATGCAGGAGGTGGTAGGCAAACTCTCTCCAGCCAATTTCTGCCAGATACTTACTCACACTGGCTGAGTTTTGAAGGTTTAGGCTAGTTACCTTCTGCCAGATCTGCCGTGGGCTCAGCTGGCCAAAGTGTAGGTAGGGTGAAAGGCGAGAGGTTCCTTCTTTGCCTGGATAGTCCCGCTGCATATCGTAGGTGAGTAGGGCTTCTTGGCAAAAAATATTCAGAGCCTTATGGGCTCCTTTCTCAGTCGCATCCCAGGTTTTTTCGATTTCCTGATACCAAGGAATCTTGGGCAAAAGTCCTAGATCTTCTAATTCTAGGCTTTTCGGCCAAGTATTGGGGCAGGGTAGGGCCTTGAGGTCTCCTGTATGGGGATTTTCTTTGGGAAGGGAGAGGCAGTGTTTCCAAAAAGGAGTAAAGACTTGAAAGGGCTCTCCTGCTTTATTTTGAATGCTATCAGGCTCATGCAAAAGGGTGTTATTGTAGAGGCGAAGGGGTATATTTAGAGCTTTTAGGGCCTTCGTTAGGGATATTTCTAGGTCTTGCTCAAAGGGTTCATAGCGTTTACCTGTGTAAATAGCTTTTATATCCCAATCTTTGAATAAGGATTTAAAGTATTCCAGCGGGTCTCCTTTGGTTACGGTGAGGCGGCTGGAGAAAAAGTTTAAGTTCTGCCGTAGGCTATCTAAGGCCTGGTGGAGCCACCAAGCAGACACTCCTTGGGTTTTCCAGGACGGTTTTGCTCCTTCATAATCAATGTATAGGGGGACAATCGGGTATCCACTCTTAAGGGCAGCATTCAGGGCCCAATTATCTTTGAGTCTAAGGTCAGAGCGAAACCAAACGATGACGATTGCATCCATTAAACATTGATTACACTATTAATAAGACTGGATTAAATAAGACTGCAGGCTTTTCAAGGCTTCTAGCTTGTCTTCCAGGGGCCATGTTTGTTCTTCCTTGGTGGATAAATCTTTTAGCTTGATATACATACGGCCTTCATATGGATAAAAGCTGACGGTCATCCGGGCCTTGCTTTCATAGGCTAGGCGTTCTTGCTTGGCTAAGGGGAGATCTTTTAAAGCATAGTCTACCTGGTAGCCGAGGCTTCTTAGGGTGCCAACTTCGGCAAAGGCCGCCTGACTTGCATCGGGTGCTTGAGGGTCATACACGATAAAAACATCGGGCGTTTTGTAGTGTTGGTATAAATCTGGAGGCAGCAGGTCTTTTTCTTTTAAAATATCCAGCAAAGTCACATCTCCCAGGCCAAAACCCACAGCAGGCAGGTCAGAGCCGCTAAGCTTGCCTAAGAGTTCATCATAGCGCCCTCCTCCAGCGAGGGCTCTTCCTTGGCCTGTGGCTTCAAACGCTTCGAAGACAAAGCCCGTGTAGTACGCAAGGCCTCTCACAATAGACAGGTCAATCCGGATAAACGCTCCCACCCCTAGGCCCTCCAATCTATCTAGCAACGCTTTCCAGTCTTTTAGGCGAGCCTTAGCCTTGTCTTTTAAAGAAACATCGGGCCAAGCCTGCTCTATAAAGGTCTCTAGCTCTGGCAGGCTTTTAATATTTAAGACTTGAGCGGTTTTTTGAATAAAGCCTTCTAGCCTATCTTGTAGATACGGAGCAAAGGATGCTTTAGTAGATGCTAGAGGCCCATCTAGCTTGTCTAGGAGGGGAAGAATAGCCTCACACTGAATAGGATTTAGGCCAAAACTTTCTAAAAATAAGGACCATAGGGCCCTATCACTCAATCGTAGCGCAAAGTCCCCGGGCTTGAGACCAAAGGACTTAAAAGACTGTATCAATAAAGCCATACACTCAGCATCTGCGTGGTGGGAGGCCTCGCCTAGGAGGTCTACATTCAGCTGATAAAAAGATCGTAACCGTCCCTTCTGAGGCCTTTCGTAGCGAAAGCACTCCGCTAGACTAAACCATTTGATCGGTTTTTTAAGGGCAGCCCCTCTTGTTCCTACTAGGCGGGCTAAGGAGGGTGTCATCTCTGGCCGTAAAGCAACAGCCCTTCCCCCTTGGTCTTGAAAGTGAAAGAGCTGTTTGACAATCTCCGTCCCAGATTTTTGGGTAAAGAGCTCTAGGGGCTCTAGCACGGGGGCATCATATTCTAAAAAGTTAAAGCTACGTGCGCAAGCCCGCCATTTATCAAACACATAGGCCCGCAAACAGGTTTCTTCTGGGTAAAACGCTCTAAATCCTGGAAGACTTTGTATCATAAGATAATCCATCCTACCCTAGAGATTCTTAGCCTTTCATCAAGGGTTTTTTTAAGCGTTAAGACTTTCTAGGTCTCTAGGAGCATGCATTTAAAGAGCTCAAAGGGGTTATCCTTTAGGCTCTAGAGAGGATATATTGAGACTGATCAAAGCTCAAGCTAAGGCAAAACCGTAAGCAGCCCTAGTTCCTGAAGCACTCTCGCCAAGGCTTCTTTACTAAAGCCTGTGCAGAGGGTAATGTCGTATACCTCATTAACGGTTGAGTCCTTGTCCTTGTAGTAGTATTCTTTTTTATCCATGAGTTTCAGGATATCCTGTTTTAGGGTCAGTTGGATATACTCATGTTTACTATCAGAACCTTGTGCAGCGTTGGCTAAAGCTTGTTTCGCTTCGTGTATGCTTCCAAGAAAGGCTAACACGCCACTGGACATAGGGTCTTGAGTATTTAAAGTACCCAGGTCTGCCTCTTGGGTACAGTCCTCAGTCTTAAAGAGTTCCTCTTTTTTAAGGGGTAATTCAGAAGCCGTTGCTAGGCTAGACCATAGCTCTTGGCCTATGGCCTTCCACGTGTTTTCAAAGGTAAAGGCATCGGTAAAGGCTTCCAAAATATTCGCCTTGGTAGTCTTAGCGTCTGCAATAAAGTTTTTAACAACTGCGCAATTTACGTCAAAGCTCGCATGACTGCTCTGAGCCCTTAAGCCTAATTCTTGCCCGGCTATGCCTACAATAGCAAGACCGATATGGGTATTCCCAAAAACTCTCTTATCATTTAAGCATGGATGACTTAAAACTGTATTCAATTTTTCCGGGAAGGATCCGTCAGCCGCTTCCGGGCTATACTGTACGCATTGCTTTCCATTACGAAGCTCATTCGTGTTTTCTAGTACCCAGTTGAGGCGTATCTTATAGAGGCTGTTCAGCACTTTCTGTGTCTCTTTTTTCAAAGCGGCTTCTTCTACAGTTAATGCCTTTTCATCAGCTTGCATAGCTGGTGACTCTGAAAGACGTATATGCATATACGCTGTTTCTATTTCCTGATGGTCGCCTCCTTTGCAAGTCTGCATATTTTCCATTAGATCCGACACTATGCTCAGCGCATCCGCTATCTTATCTTCCTGTTTGAGCTTATCTATATGTATAGCAATCGCTTTCATCTTATTCCCATGCGAAGCAGTCGCGTTTTTGGTGTTCAGCGCAGTTTTCAAGACGCTCCTCCCATCTTCATTAAAATAGTCAAGGTACTCCGCTTCTAAGGTCTCATTCTTTGTAATATCTTTCTTGAGCCTTTCTATGTCTGCAATATCATCAGTTTGGGATATAGCCATCTCTTTTGCCTCTCTGTAGGCCTGGCAAAGGCTTTGTATCACTCTTTTAAAGTAAGCAAAATCGATAGTCTCAAAGCCTTCTTGCCACTCTGCATTCATAACAGCTGGCAAAGCATAGGCACCTGCACTCAGGCATACCTTTTGGCCATTCCTCATAAGGCTCGCAAGCTGCTCTTGCTTTTTAGCTAACACATCCTCCAAAGCTACTGACTCTTTCGACTGTTCTAAAACTCTTGCGTACAAAGCATACGGTGAATCTCCCCCTTTGGCTTCTAGAGCCAAGATCGTAGTCAGCGCATCCATATTGTCATTATCTAGGTTTAGTAAAGCCCGAGCAGCTGCTAGTTTCATCTTTTTTACCCCTTCCAATGGCTCACCCTCCAGGCCTTCTATAGAGGTATTCATGGTTTTTACCACTAATGCCAGAAATTTATGATCCAGGAGTTTTTCATAAAACATAGTTTGACTATTAATACGAGGGTTTTGAACCAGCTCTTCAGCTAGGATCTTGATGTTATCAGGGTTTTTTAATGTATTAAAAACTTTATTGACAAAGTACACTCCATCAATGTGATTATCAGTATGATATAATTCTCTGACAACTTGTATGAGCTCTTCATCCATATTGATATTTCGACAGGAAGAGTCATCCAATAGGGCCCCCGCAGCAGCCAACTTCATTTCTTGTGCTACTGATAATTCTCCCCCAGCTAGGCCCGCTATAGAAGTGTTCATAGCATTGAGTACTAGATCTAAAATACGGTTCCGAAGGAGTCCTTGATAAAACGCTTCTTGACTATTAATAAAAGGATACTGAATCACCTTTTTAGCTAAGCTATGAATAATATGTGGGTTATTTATGGAGAGAAAGAAATTTATAATAGTGGTTACAGCTTCTCCCAAATCTAAGCCGAGCACCTGTGCATCCACAGGATTATTCATAGAATATGCATTCAGTGCTGTAATACTTGCCTCAACACACGGCAGCAATAATTTGTTCTTAAAATCAAGAGCTTCATCACTCAAAGCTGCTATAAGCGGTACATGCATATGAAATTCGTCCTCTTTCAAGAGCCCAATCAGCTTGAGTACTATTTCATCTTTTGCCCTAGAAGTTTCTAATTTTAATGCTGCTTTTTCTCGATGACTAAAATGGAGACTTTCATCATTGGCAAGAAGCCTAAATTGATTGTTTCTTTGTCCTTTGTCATCGATTTTAGAACAGAGTAATATACGAAAATGAATATCTTCTCTTGGGTCAGTAATGATCTCCTCCAAGACTTTTTGCTGAACCCCTTTATTTTTTATATTCTCAATATATATAGGTCTGAAATATAGAGACTCTTTTATGGATTTTGCTAAATACACATAAGCTGCATCTTTTTTTTCTACGTTTAAAATATGATTGTTAACAGATTGAAGTTTATTGAAGCTCTTTAGAGAAGCTACTTTAATAACATGCAGATAAAGATCATCTTTTTCTGCTATAGGCATGGTAGCTAAATTTTGAATGGAGGTCAGTTTTTTTCTAAATCCATCAGCAGTAGCAGCGGGTTGCTTAATTTCTAAGATAGTTTTCTGCATTTCAAACTCTACTTTGAACTTTTCTTGTTCCTTGCTGTAGTTTGATGCTAGGGCCTGGACGTCTTGTTTGATCTCAGGGCTTTTAATATATTGTAAACAGCAATCAATAGCTATGTACGTCTTATTAATATTATTTTTGATGATTTGAGTGAGAGCATCTTCAAAGTCAGGCTCCTGGTTTATAGGGTAAATGATTTCTGATAAAGCATGTTCATGCCCTAAAACTCTTTGAAGTATGTCATAGCAGACCTGCTTTTGTTTGTTTTTATCCCCTATGATCATTAGTAAATCAGTAAGCATCTGACTATTACTAGGCTCGCAAGTTTTTAAAAGATGACAATAAGCATTCTGTTGTTGATCTTCACTACTTATTGCATCAGCAGCATTTTTTCTTAAGCAATCATCCAGACCCTCATCCCTGACAATACTCTCATAGGCAGTATCAGCGGCTTCCTTATTATCCGCATAAAGAGTGGCTATGTCCCTGACATTAAAATTCTTAGAGTTCTTTAATTGACCATAAACCAGATTAAAGTGTTTACCAGTGGGAAGGTATTGGATAAGGAAATCCTTCAATCGTGCTTTATCCTTAAAATCACCCGCTTGGGCTATCAAGCCCTTAAGGGTTTCTGTGCTAGTTTTGTCTTGCACCTGCTCTACACCCATTCCAGAGGCTGTCCGGCCTTGGGTGGGGCTGTGCTCTCTATCGGGTGAAGCGGTTAGCCCTAGATTTCTGGAGGATCCTAAATTGTTGCTGTGCAATGTGCTTCTTTCCATAGAATAGTATTTTTGATTTTTGTAGGTAATGCATATAAAATCGTCAAAGAAAGCAATTAATTTATTGAGGTATGCTTTAGATGGGTACTTGCTCTATTTCTCTACTTGTCTCTTTTGATACCAATCTTTCATTATAAATATTAAAAAAAATGAAAGATTTTGCTTGACTTTTTGAGATAAATTCGTAATAACCTTTTTAGGTATTCAAAAATGTATCTTGTGTGCTCGCAACAGCCACAAAATGTTTTCAGTCCTTCTGCTACACAATCAACAATAACTCCGATGAAAATCTCCTCGTATCACTCCTCCTCTCATTGTTCTTCCTCTGGTTTCTCTAACCATCTCATACCCCTTCAGGGGAGCTCCCCTGGGGACACCCCCTCCCCCCTCGGAGGTCAAAAAAGTGGATTTCTTTCACAGGTTAAGACCTCTACCGGCCCCCTCCCCCCTACTATTCCTCCCTTTGCTAGGTCTAAGCCCACTTTATTTTTACGCCGGCAGTCTAGTTTACCCTTGGGTCAAAGAAATCACGCCCAACCTTTGGATTTTGCCAAAGATGAAGCCTCTGATCTGAAAGACCGCATGCCTTTTGTAGAGCTCTTACCTAGCGCACCCCATGGGAGGCCCTCGGCCTCACCTTAGAAAAAAGCCTCTTATAGGCCTGTATAAACAAAACCGCAAAGGCCCCGTTTCCGGCTACATTTACGGCTGTAAAAATCGGGTCAAACAAAATCGTAAAGGTCGCTAGGAGCGAGGACATCTCTCCATTAAAGCCTAAATAGGTCTCTATTAGGGGTAAAAGGATAAAGACGCAACCACCCGGTACAGCCACTATGGCAAAACGGCTGATGACAAAATAGATCGCAAACGTGAAATAGCCCTCCAGTCCTGGGAGGCTTTCGCCAAAGGCTAGGAGCGTTGCCATAGCTAGAAAAGGAATCCCAATACAATCTCCCAAGAGGTGAATGTTGACAGTAGCTGGTACCACAACTTCTGCTAAAATAGGGTCCTTCGTGTTGGCCTCAGCGCCCTCTAGGGTAATGGGTAAGGTAGCAGCGCTAGACATCGTGCTAAAGCCACTCAAGACTGAGGGAAAGATGTTTTTCACGAGTTCGCAAAAGCGTTGCCACCTGCCTTTGCTAGCAAGCCCTAAGAGACTTCCTATATAGATTACCTTTATCCCCACTAAGAGGGCAGCTATGGGCCCATAGGTCTTAATCGCCCCTATCAATAAGTCTTCATGGTCTAGCTTGATCAAAAAACCAAAGACAAACACAGGCACAAAGGGTATAAAAACCGTTTTTAGAAAACCTAAAGACCAGCCCTTCATCCGCTGGCTCCATTTCAATAGTAGGGGAGGCCTAGAATAGGAAAACAATACCCCTAAAAAGGCACCTCCAAGGAGTGCATATTGGTTTGAGAGGATCTGCGGCAGGCTAAAGCTCCACAGGGGCTCCAAGGGCAGTATCAGCACAGAGCCTTGGGGGAGGGCTGTAGTACTAGGGCTAAGCAAAGCAAGGCTGGCCCCGTATGCAAAAAAACTTGCCAAAAAGCAGGAGACAAACACCCCCCCAAAGAGACTCAGTATCAGCCTCAGCGCCCCATCTTTAAAGGAAATCAGACTCGAGAATAAGAAAGAAAAGATAATAAAGGGCAAAGCAAAGAGGAGCACTTCTTTGAGGCTTAGACTCAGGGCATAAAAGAAGCTTTTTAAGCCTAAGGGAACGCTGTCTCCTAGGAATAAAACGAATAAGACTATCGTTAATAACTGAAGCGGAAGGCCGAATTTTAGCTTATTTTTTGCCATAAACGTGTATACAATGAGAGAGAAAACGCTTTTTTGCCTTTAGTTTTTAGGCAAGATACATAGGGTTGTTGAAAGCTCTGTTTTAAAGTACGCTTGAGCGAAGGCCTGAATGGCTTCTTTGGAGATGCTATCTATCCGGCTATCGTAGGTTTTGAAAGCATTCAGAGGCTTGTGATAAAGGAGGTTGCAGGCTGCTTCTGCAGCTCTGGACGCAGGGCTTTGCAAAGCAAAACGCTGCTTAGACTTGAGATGCTGTTTTGCCCTAGCTAGCTCACTGTCTTGGATCTTGCCTGATAGGACTCTTTGTATCTCTCTTTGCATCTCATCCAGGACTTCTTGGGTCTTAGCCGGATGCGTACCTGCATAGAGGTAAAACATACCGGTTTGCATACCTGCAAAGCGAGAAGAGCCCACATAATATGCAAGACCTTTTTGTTCTCTAATTTGGTTAAATAAATGGCTCGATAGGCCGTTAAAGATCTCCTCTAGCACCGTTCCTACTTCGTAAGAAGGAGAGCACACGCCGCAATCTGGATAGGCTAAAAGCACCACTGCTTGCTCTCTATCAAGGTTTTCGTTTATGCACTGGGGCTGAAAGCTAGGCGTGATTGACTCTAGTGGCTGAAAGCCAGGGCAAGGCCGCATAGTTTCAAAGTCTTGCTTGAGTTTTTCTAACAGCTTCTCCTTATGAAAGGCTCCCGATACAGTGAAAATGAGATTTTGGGGGACGACTAGGCGCTCTAGCTGCTTTTTGGCATCATTGAGTGTGAGATTCGCTAAACTAGCCAAGCTCCCTAGTGCGCTGTACTGGTAAGGATGATCTCTAAAAAAGCGTTCCTGCAGGATACGTCTACCATAACCTAAAA
>CAZEFS010000007.1:1017-19817 GCA_964511545.1 uncultured Opitutales bacterium | reverse complement strand
TGAAGAGCGAAGACTGAGTCTATTTTTGACGAACTTAAGACACAAAAGACAATGGCTTCGCAAGAGGTCTAATAAGTAACTGAAGAGGAAACGATGGGTTTTTCTTTGTTTAATAGCTCTAACCAATCTGCCATGATGCGCAGGCTTTCTCTAAGATGAATGTCTTCTTCCTCGTTTTCAATGGTAGGGGATAGGGAAGACGCTTGCTTTTCTTTTTGCTCTTGGGCTAAGGCGAGTAAGATTTCTTGGCTGGGATAGGCTTCCTGTTTCAGGCCTTGAATCGCTTTTTTGAGTCTCAGCCTTAGCTTATCTTCTTGTTTTTGCTGGGCTTTCCGTTTTGATAAGTTGAGGGAGGTGTATTTTTGTTCTTGTTTTTCTTTAAACCAGTCCACCGTTTCTTGTAGGTAGTGAAATTCGGCTAGGGTTTTTTGCCTAGCTTGACTTAAGGCCTGTAGATGCTGAATGATTTCAGAGGTTAATCTAAAGGTGTAAAAGCTTTCTGCTTTATTCACATCTAACTGAAGGGGAGAGATACTATCCCACTCTAAAAATCGAGGAGCGTCCGCTTCTCCTATAGGTAAGCAGGCTTGAATAGAGGGTAAAACAATATCTGCTGGCACACCCTTTGCTTGAGTAGATTCACCACTGGGGAGGTACCACTTTTGCATGGTGACCTTAACTGCCCCTAGCTTCAGACGGTTGAGTTTATTAAATAGTGATTTATCCATCTCAAATACCCCTTGGACAGTTCCCTTCCCATGGCTAGAGGGGTCCCCCACCAGGATAGCGCGGCGGTAGTTTTTTAGAGCGCCGATAACAATTTCTGAAGAAGAAGCGGTGTATTTTGAGATCAATACCAGAAGAGGGCCTTTCCAGGAAAGACGATTAGAATAATCGCGGTATTCGCTGATTTGGCCATTGCTGTCTTTGGATTGCAGGATAGGGCCAGCGGGCAGAAAAAGCCCAGCTACGTTTATAGCTTCTGAAAAAAGTCCCCCAGAATTGTATCTAAGGTCCAGCACTATACCTTCTGTGCCTAGATCTTTTAGCTTGGTGATCAACTCTTCTAGATCTTTGGCAGAGTTGCTTTCTTCTTCTCCTTCTATCTCTCCTCCATAAAACCCGGGTAACTCTATGACACCGATGGTATGTATTTTCTCCTTAAAAGGTACTTCATGTACGGATGCTTTAGCAAGCCTAGAGGCAAGTTTGATTTCATCTCGTATAATAGTCACTCGCTTTACTTTTGCCTCATCTAGGGCTGATTGTACAAGAATGTGTACGGGTGTACCCTTTTTGCCTCTTAGGTATTTTACAATGTTTTTTTGACGCATGCCAATGACGTCTAGCATCTCCCCCTTATCATTGCTAACGGCGATGATTTTATCACCGGGGCATAGTTGCTTTGTACTTTCTGCAGGGCCCCCAGGGAGGAGTTCTTTTATTGTACAGTAGCCATCTTCTTGATACAAGACAACGCCTATCCCTACCAAGGCATTTTTGATAGAGATGGCAAACTCTTCCATGGAGTCTGAGGACAGAAACGTAGAATGCGGGTCATACATGTGGGTGAGGGTTGTAAGAAAGATTTCCTGTATGTCCCCTGCATCAAGACTATCTATATTTTCTTGTAGGCGTTTATAGCGTTTTCGAATCGTTTTTTTAGCTTTGTGGAGCGCTTGTTCATCCTGGATCGCCCACGATTCCCAAGTTTTTGAAGAGTTCAATCCTGTTTTTTCTAAATAGTACATCCTGTCTGGCCGAGATTTGCGATTTTTTAAACTAAGAGCCGTTTGATAGAGCTCGTTTAGGTTCAGTTCTTCCCAGTTAAAAGAAGGCTGAGCTTTTTCTGCTGGAAAGAGGCCTTGGGTAAAAAAATGGCCTGCATGACAAGCCCTTGCAGTTTCCGGGGAACATAGCTTATCTTGCTCATAAGAGACATCCTCTTCAGTTTCTTTATCCCATAAAAGCTCATTAAGTAGCTCGTATTTGAGGCGCTTTTCCCATAAAGCAGATAGGTCTTTTTCGCTCAATGCCCACGAGGCTTCTTTTCTGTCTGATACAAACGTTTCTAGCGTATCGAGGCATACATCTTGCCGCGTGCGGTCTAGAATCCAGCTAATTCTTGTAAGCACTCGTTCTTTATAAATTTTAAAAATCTCAAAGGCCGGAAAAAGATTGCCCTGTTGGCGAAGATAAACAGGTAATACGGATTCAAAACGCAGGTAAAAGTCTTCCAGGTCTTCTTGGAGGAAAAAGAGTTTATTGGCATCCAGATCCTCCATATAGCTTTTAATGAAGTCTCGCATGTCTAGCTTTTGGAGGGATTGCCCTAGATAGTGAAGCTGCTCCAAAGAGTAGACGACGTAGCGCGTTTCGGTCTTCATGGCGGGGGTAGTTTCTAGGGGAAGGGCAGAAGGGATTGTGGGCTTGAGGCCAAGAACCGGGAGGCTGAGTCCAAGCAGAAGAAAAAGTTTTAAAAGCTTTTTAAAGCACACCATTCCTCAAAGCTAACTGTCGTTGCATTTTAAAGTCAATCCTTAGCCGTCCTAGACGGAATTTACAGGCTCTTTTAAAACTTGCATTCATCTTGGCTTCATTATATAGTTAGGGAGTGCTAATTCTAGCGCCTGTGTGGTTCACTTCTCTTAACCCTGTTAATATTCTTATGAAAGCCATTAAGCTCGTTACAAAACTTCTCTTAGTTGTAGGCGGCCTAAACTGGGGCCTCGTCGGCGTCTTTGATTTTGACCTCGTTTCCACCTTTTTCGGCCACATGACAGCCCTTAGCCGCACCGTTTATATACTGGTAGGCTTATCTGCTGTCCAAAAAATCGCCTGCTGTATGATGTCTAAAGGCTGTTGCAAGGGCGAAGGCAATGCTTGTAGCATCAATTCCCCAAAGAACGGCGGCGGATGCTGCGGGTAATACCTTTTTAAACAACAAGGGCCTTATCCTGAAAGATAAGGCCCTTGTTGTGTGCATATGTCTTTGATGATTCTAAAGACGCTTGGGTTTAGAATGATAGCTCTATGTTGGTTAATTGTAAGGATTCTACTGTATTGCTTGTAAATATTTTTCTTGAACGTCCTTATCTTTGGGATCAAAAGGAAATGAGTTGATCACTTCAGTTCTTTTATCTGGACTCAAATTTTTGAACCTCTCACTATCAAAAATCTTTTGCGCAAGATAACTTATATAGTTATTATCCTTTAGGTAGGTAGGGCTATATTCAATGAGATCCTGTATGCCAAAAGCTTCATTATCCCAGCCTTCTTTAATCAGGTAGTTCAAGTTTTCATGTTTGCATAAGGCAAAGGCGAAAATAGGATTAGCTTTGATGATGCTGTTCTTGTCCTTAAAGACTTCTTTGCCAAGTAAGAATTTTATAAGTTTATACGCTGCATCTGTAGGTGCTTTTGAAGAGAGCTTGAGTTTGGAGAGCTTCTGGATATGTGCGTCCTCAAGATGCCAGCTAGCAGCTATATAATTTATATGCGCTGCTAGGTATTTGTCTGGATTTGCAACTACTCTATCAAAAAGGCAAGTATACCTATCAATCGTATCTGTCTTGAGTAAGGCTATGAGCTGGTCTGATGATTCATCCGCAGCGATATCCTTTTTCACGATAAAGTTAATTATCATATCATCGTGTACCTCAGCATCCTGAATGTAATTCGCCAATTTTATAATATCATTCGCTTTATCGCAATGTAAGGCGAAATTCAATATTGCACGATCAAGGCATTGTTGGTCGGCCTGTTGCTTAGAGCGTAATCCTTCGTCCTCAAGATAACCTATGAAGTGCTCCATACTGAGCTTATGAGTACCCTTAGAAAGGACCAGGTGACAAATCTTGCGCTCTGGTTGTGGGCCGTTTTGTTTATATAGACTTTCGATAATTGTGGAGAGGTATTGCTCTGTTTTTTCATCGTTATTATCGCAACTCTCTGCTATCGAGTTTTTGAAATCTCCAATTTTTGTACATAAGTCAGAATAGCTTAGGTTGTTATCTATCTCTCTTGTAAAATAATCGATATGCGCCCATAGCGTATCCTCATCTATGCTGTCTACCTCTTCAGCTACTGTATTAACAACTACCGGACTGACGGTCTCTGGTTGGAATTGAGTATACTTAGGTATATGACTATCAGAAGTAGCTGGAGCCGGAGGAGGGTTCTGATGCCTTGGTACTACAGGTGCTGCATACTGAGGCGCTGCAGTGTAGTTTTGTAAGGGTGTGTAAGGATAGGGAGCTGCAAAACTAGGAGCTGTGTAAGGCTGAGGAGTTGGAGGGTAACCTGGAGGCTGCACCGCAGGAAAGTTTTGCAAACCTGCAGGCGGCGGAGTAAATACTTGCTGTACATGGGTAAAAGACCCAAAGGGATGTTGAGGGAAGACTCCTTGTGATCCTTGCCAATTCGGATTGGAGCCTGCATAGGGTGATCCTGCTCCTGGCTGAGGATAGAAGGGTACATTCTGTCCTTGGCTTCCCCAGGCTTGTTGTTGAGGCTGACTGTTAGGATAATACTGTGGCTGTTGATTTGGATAATACCCCTGCTGAGATGGAGCTCTCCATTGGGCTTGCTGCTGACCTTGGCCATAAAAAGGACCCGCTTGTAGGTACTGAGGCTGAGGGTGCTGTTGTTGAGGATTAGGATATTGCTGATTTGGCTGATAGAATGAGCCAAGTTGATTTGGATAGTAAGGGTTCATAGAATAATAGGATCGTTGAATAATCTCAAAACTTAATATTAATAAATTAATATCAATAAAATAATAAGGCATTCTCTATACTTGTAAAGAAAATAAAATATTATTTTTTTATAAAAATAATAAATTAATTATTTGTTTTAATTTAGGTCCAATAGTGGTATTGCCTTTATTATTCCACTGAATGAGCTTAAGGCCTGGATTTTGCTTTAAGAGCGCTGCATCGTAACTGATAAGCCTGATAGACCCTTTATGTTTTAACTCAGGCAAGGGAGTGTAGAGGGGCGTCCATTGCTTGGGGAGTCCGCCGGTACTGAATTCTATTTGCCATCCTGTAATGGGTTTTGTAGGCAGAGTTTCACCTAAGATAAGACGAGGATAGCGCTGAACAAAACTGGGGATTTGAGAGGTTTTGATTTGGATAGTTAAGGCTGTAGGAAGGCTTTTGATATGGGCGCTTGCACTTTTTAAAGTACTTGAGAGGCATCCTTTATAATAGTCTAGCGGGTCCAAAAAGACCATATTCATGCCATTCCATAGGCCATGTTTATTCGGGGTGCCAAACTTTTGCTGTGCATACCATCTCTCAAAATGGTCACTCAGCCTAAGGCCCAGCCCAAAATGCAAATGAGCTCTCGTTTTCGGTATAGGTTTAGTAGCGCTGCGGCCCATAGTACCGATGCGCTCTCCTAGCTGTATTGTTTTTCCGAAATCAATATGTGGCTCTATAGAGCTTAGATGGGCGTATAGGCTGCATAGAGGGATATCTTCTTGCGTATGCTCTATTACGATGTAGCGCCCGTAGCTGCTATTAGCCCCCATAGGGTTATGGTAGGCAATTTTTCCAGATAGAACAGCAAAAATAGGGTCTAAGGACTCTCCTTTTTTATCTTTTTGGAGGGCCTTAAGGTCCACCCCTGCGTGAAAGCGGTGCCCCCCATTCCGAACGCAGCCAAAAAGACCTGACTCTACCTTGCCAGAGACCGTAGGCTGGATATAAGCCTCCATGGGTTTTCCCTCTAAAAAAGCAGTATTGGGGGTAGGCCAAGCGATAGGCCCTGCACCCTGAGCCAGGCCCAACAAGCAAAAAAAATAAAAAAAGATGATTCCAAGGCTTATGGGTGAGGGCTTCATCCCATGCATAGACCTCTTGCGAAACCATTGTCTTTTGGTCTCTGGGTTCGTCAAAAATAAGATCGGAATCTTCATGTACGCTTGTGTACAGGCCGGTTCCTCTCTTGTTTTTTCCTGTCCAGAAAACAAAATACGCAGGTCAGCAAGAGGTCTAATAAAAAAAGTTTTTATAGCCATTGAGTCTATAGCCTAAGAACTGCTGTTTGTTAGACAAGTCCTCTTTCTGAGGGAGCTTACAGTAGTCTTAGAGTAGACCTCAGTGATGGTTCTAGGCTAAGGGCTTCTTACGAAGCGTTATCCTGCTAAGGCTTTTAGCTGCAGGTCAAAGATAGTCTTGGCATGCTTTTGAGCTAAATCGATAATGCTCAAGATGTCTTCCTTGGAAAAAGTTGCTTCTTCTCCAGAAGCCTGCAGTTCTACTAATTGAGAGGAGGCGGTGAGGATGATGTTGCAGTCCATATCAGCTTCTTTGTCTTCTAGATAGCAAAGATCTAGAAGGATTTGGTCTTTGATTATTCCCAGGCTAAGAGCTGCAATGGCTTCTTTAAAGGGATTTTGGTTTAGAGTTTTAGCCTGGAGGAGTTTTTTTACAGCAAGCTCTGCCGCTACATAGGCGCCATTGATAGCTGCTACACGGGTACTACCATCAGCTTGCAAGACATCACAGTCTATATGAAGGGTATAGCCGGGCATTTTTTTTAAGTCTAGTACCGAGCGCAGGGCTCTGCCTATCAGTCTTTGGATCTCAACAGACCTACCATCTACCTTGCCTTTGGAGTCTCTTGGCTTTCGTTCTAGGGTGCTATAGGGAAGCATGGTATACTCAGCTGTCAGCCATCCTTGGGGAAGGCCTTGTTGATTAATCCATGTAGGGACTTTTTTTTCAAAATTGGCAGCACAAATCACCCGTGTTTGACCTAAGCTGACTAAGACAGATCCTCCTGCATAGGGCGCAATATTGGTATCAAAAGATAGCGGGCGCATGTGATGAGCCAGGCGCAAGTCTGGTCTTAGGTATTGGGGCAAGGCATCTTGAAGGGAGATTCCCATGTTACTAAAGCAAAGGTAGGAATAGATGAAATGAAAATGGCTTTATTACTCTATACAAGGGTTTTTGTATTAAAAATAAAGCTGATGCAATAAAGAACTTGGAAAAACAGCTGAAACCCCTTATCCTCTTGCGATGAGATATGTTTTTATAGGCTTCTGGCTAAGCCTAGCCCCTTGCTTTGCGTATCATTTTCAGTGTATTTCACATTCCCCTAGGGTGGGCATCTATCATCAGTTTATCAGCCAAGAAGAGGCTTTACACCTCATAGCATTAGGAAGAACTCGCTTGACTCCCTCAACGGTAGTGAATCCAGAGGGATCGGGCAGTCTTTATAACCCAGGGAGAAGTTCTTATACAGCTTTTTTAGAAAAGTCCGAGGATGCTATTGTCAAAGGTATCGAAGAAAGAGTGGCTGGTCTTTTGGGATGTAAGCTGAGCCAGATTGAGCCTTTGCAAATTGTACGCTATCAGTTTGGCCAGGAGTATAAACCTCACCACGATTATTTTAGCCCAGAACAGCTAAAAACACAAAATGATAACCAGCGCCAGCATACTTTACTGATTTACTTAAATACTCTCCCCCTAGAAGCGGGGGGATATACTGTTTTTTCGAGGCTTTTTATCGCCTGTTTACCTTCTGAAGGAGCTGCGCTTTATTTCCAAAACGTCCGAGATGGTACCCATGCGATCGAAGAAGATACTCTGCATGCGGGAGCTCCGATCCTGGTTTCGGGGGTAGAAAAATGGGCCTGTAATGTGTGGGTGCGTCAGCAGCCATGGGTTCAGCAAGACAGTGAAAGTCCCGTTGCCTTGGAACCAGCAAAAATCCCTCACATGTGAGTCATTTTTGGCCTTGCTAAAGCAAAGCCTTTTTCTTAGGATGTGGCTTTGTTTGTGTAAGCCCTCAAAAAATAAAACTTGGCAAGCTACTTGCTTCTCCTGCTTTATTGTATCCCCTGCATACCCCCATGCTACGACCCAAAGTAACCGGCCTTTTTATTGAGCTTTCAGAATTTAGCATGCTAGCTATTCAAGCCTCTAGTTTGATCCCTCCTTTTGCTATAGAAGCCGTATATGAAAGCCCTCTCCTGGATGCTGCTGGCACTCAGAGCTTTATCCGTAGCCTCAGTGGAGCTTCAAAGAATCAACTCTCTGCAGCAAACTGTGTGTTTTACCCCCGCAAGCGCTTTCTGTGCAAGGCAGACCTTGAAAACCCTATGAAGGGACGGGATGATCCTACCTATTTTCAGAAGCTTTTAAGGGATAAGTTTAGAATTGAAACAGAAGGGCAGACTATCTTAGCCATTAATCCTCATGATGGCTATGAATTTGGCCTTCCGCCTTTGCCAAAAGAAGTTTTGTTTTGTGGCGCTCCCACCCAAGAGATAGAATTTTGGCAAAATACCTTTATAGACTGTGCTATTTATCCTGAAAGGCTAGAGATAGGAACGCTTTCAGGCCTAGGAGGGATTTTAGATTATTATGCTTTTAATCAGATAATGGATCCCCTGTTGTGGATAGAGCTGAGCTCAGAGGGTATGATAGCTGTCATTATAAAGCAAAACAAGATTGATAATGTCCGATTTATACCCCTTGGGGTAGATGCTATTTTAAAGGCTTTGCAGGAAAAGCTGAATTTAGCAGATCTTTCAGCTGCTCGTACCATTTTTATAGAAGGGAAATGCAATCTCAGTGAGCTGGCGCCTCTTATACTGGCCCCTCTTATTAAAGATCTACAGTCTTTTGTGAGTTTTTATGAGCTGCAGTATACCACTCAATTAAAGACGATGGCATTTACCCTTTTGCCCAGTACTTTATCCTGGCTGAGTGAATTCATAGCCAAGAGCCTGAGTATTAGCCTTCTGGAGGTTAATTACTCGGCTTGGCTTGCGCACAAGACTATACAAATGCCTACTAGCGCTACCCTTCTTCAAGGAAGCCAATGGCTGAATCTTTGTAGCCTCATGCTAGACTATTCTCCCCAGGCTTACGTTTAAACGCTATGACGACAGAACTCAAACAGTGGCACTATAACTTTAGAAACAAATCCCAATTGCCAGATCTGAAGACCTTACAAAGAGAGTTTAGTCTCAGTTGTCTGTCTGTGGGGCTTGCGGTTTTGTTGTTTTGTTATTATGGGGTCAGTACGTTTTATAATCTCAGCCTACATTTAAAAATAAAAAGCTTTGAAAGTCAAACCCTGCTAAAAGCTCAGGAAAGCCAGAGTAGTATTCAGAAAAATCTTCACTTTAAAGCGTATCAATCCTTGATTGAAGATCTAAAGACGATCTACCAGCCGTCTATAGATCCTGTAAGGACTCTCTATTTTCTCTCTCAAGCCTTGCCTAAGGATTTGCTGTTTCAGTTTATCAGCTTTAAAGAAAGCGAGAAAGTGGGCGATAAGGGTTTAGAGCGCTCTTATGAAATGGCTTTGGATGGTTTTATACGGGAGAATGAAGAAAAAGCTTTAAGCCTGATTGACAGCTTTAAACAGGATTTAATGGAGATAGATTTCTTTAAGAAAACTCTGCAGGACCTAAAAGTAGAGGGTCTAAAACGAGATAGCCAGTATCCCAATATTTTAAATTTCTCAATTAAACTTCAATTGATTCCTTCCTAGATGGAGCAAAATCGCTTTTTAATTATTTTTCGAAAGTATCCTTATATTGCGGGGGGTGTGATTGCATCGCTTTGTCTTTTGGGGCTCATTGTTAGGGTCTCTCAGAATATCCCCAAGAAAAAACTAGCCCTAGAAGATCTGGAAAAAAAGATCAGGCACTATGAGGTAAACCTCAATGCTGCTTCTGGGATAGATGCGGATAGTCTCGCCCTTAAGGCTATAATAGAGGGTATAGATCCTCTACTAATAAGCCCAAAAGATACGACTAAGCTCTTCTCTTTCTTTTTGGATCTAGAAAGACGTACCCAGGTCAAGATGGAAAATCCTGTTCTTCTTGAGATTGTCCCCACTCTTCTCACACCAGAAAAAGCTGCCTTAAAAACGGATAGTTTTGAGAAGACCGTTCTTTTAAAATATCAGATCAATCTTCAAGGGCACCTTACCCATATTTTAAGCTATATGCAAGAGATGAATCTGATGAAAAAAGAAGATACGCAAGATTGCTACTCTCGCATCACAGAAGTTCACCTTAGCCGTAACCCTCAGGATGAAAGTGGCGATGGGCTGAATGCTCAGATGTTTTTGACTATTCTTGGCAAGCAAAACTAATATGAAATATTACTGTCTTTTTCTAGGGTCCCTTTTGCTTACGATGGTTTTTCTCAAAGCTGAGAGCTTAGACGCCATACTGCCATCCAGTGTTCGTCAGGGAGTGATCGAAGAGGCAGAATACTATAGCCAGTATCCGCGACGGGTAGAAGTACTTGATTGCAACCAAGTACATTTTAAGTTTTCAGCCAAGGATACTCCTGCTCCTGTAATTTCCGAAAAACCTATATTGGATGTAAAAAATTTAAGCCCAGAGTCTATTTTGGTGCAAGCGGCAGCTTTACTGAATCCTAGAGGGGTGATGATGCGACAAGGTATCCATTATCTTGTGCTTCCTAAAAAGCCTGTGCCTGCTGGTACCAGGCTGAAAATTAGCCTAGATACGACTTCGTATATTATCGTTTTATCAGAGGTTTATTCTAAGTCTTATACGCTTGAATACCAGAATATGAAAAAAACTTTTGTGTTTAACCCTTCTTTGCGACCGAGCTCTTCAGAAAAAACTTTAAAAAAATAAGTTTTAAAGTATACTCTCTTCCTATCCCTTCTACTTACTTCCCATGAGACTACCCCCCTCCTTCCTGATATTGGCTACTCTTTGTCTTTCGCAGCTTTCGGCAGAAGTTGCTATAACGCCCAAGGATCAGCCTGCTGCTGTAGTAGATGATGAGCTGTGGAATGTTCACTCTAAAGACTGGAGCCATGCAGCCAGTTATGATCTAGCCCAGAGTGCTGCTGCTCCCTTGCCTTTAGAAAATGCACAAACTGAAGGCATGAAAACCCAAGCTCCTGAGCCGCTGAAACCGCCTGCGCCTTCTCCTGGTAAGGAAACAGAAGCTCCTGTGGAAGACTATACGAATCTTGCAGTAGATAAAGAGGGCTGTACTACTGCTGGGATAAAGGGTATACAGCGGAGTCTTCAAGATGATACCTTTTCGTTAGATTTTGCAGATGAACCTATTCGAAATGTCATCCGTTATATTGCGGATGTCTATACTTTGAATGTGGTGATACCCGAGGGTTTGTCTGGGAACGTTTCTTTAAAGCTAAAAGATGTCAATTGGCCAGAAGTCTTTAAGGCAGTATTAGACCCAGCTGGATTTTCTTATATTCAGGAAGGGAAGATTATAAAGATTAAATCGCTTGAGGATGTAAAATCTGAGCCGATGGAAACACGGATCTTTCCATTAAAATTTTCTGATGCCAATGCCGTTTTAGGCTCTATCTCGCCTTTAGTAGACCCTGCATTAGGAGGGAGAATTCTAGCAGACGCTAGGACGAATGTTCTCATCATTACTGAAAGGCCAACTCGGCTAAGGGAGCTAGAATCGGTAGTAAGCAGGCTAGATGAAGCAGAGTCTCAAGTCATGATAGAGACAAAAATTGCTGAGATTAAACGCACCAAAGGAGAAAAACGAGGCATAGACTGGAGCGTCCTTAGTGGCTATGCTATGTCCGTTGGAAACCCAGCCGGAGTACCAGTTTCTGACTATCCAGCTGGTATTAATAGGACTTTTATCCCTAAAGACTCTAGCTATAGTCGTGAAGAAACTATTATTTTTAATGCAAATCAATTTAAGCTTATTCTCAATGCTCTAGATAGTGATGACCAGGTAAACCTTGTGGCAAGTCCCAATGTGGTTACCATGAATAATACAAAGGCCAATATCAATATTGCCCGAAGAGTCCCTGTTCCAAATTATTCATATAATCAGCAAACCGGTACCTTCGAGGTGAGTGGTTTTAACTATGAAAATATTGGAGTTATCCTGGATGTAACGCCTAAGGCTCAGCAAAATTTTATCACTCTAGATATTAAACCAGAACTGAGTGACTCTTCTGAAAATATACAGTTTGGAGCCAATGACTCTCCCACTAAGGCGTTTATCCCTATTATTAATACCCGTAAAACTCAAAGTATTGTTACCATTGAAAGTGGCTATACCCTAGCACTAGGTGGCTTGATGAAGGAGGGTGATAATGAGAAAACTACGAAGCTCCCCTTCATTGGTAATATGCCAGGCCCTATAGGTAAACTGTTTAGCAGCACCAGTAAAACTAAAGAAAAGACAAACCTAATCATCTTCGTAACCGCTACGCGCATTGGCTTCAACGGTGAGCCCTTTGTGCCCTTTAAGGGGAATATCCCAGGCAATATAGACCTACGCGTCCTAGATGATATCCTTTATACAGAAAGGGATATGCCAGGATCCCCTGTGAGTGAAGAGGAAAGAAAAGCTATAGAAGCTGCCAGAAGCTTTCGCAGGCAGCAAGAAGAAGCCCTCTATCTTAAAAAACTAGAGGCTAAGGTATTGCCGGATCCATCCCCTATGCAAAAGGATGATGCATCTTTAGTCCAGCAGGCTTCTGAAGCGCCTATAACACAAACCCCGGCCGTACGAGGGGAGCCTGCTACGACACCTTCAGAACCCTCTGTAGTAACTATAGAGCCTTCTGCGGTAAAACCTATTAAAAGGGACCTCCATGCTCCTCGTATCTAAAGGTAAATCAGCTTAAGTCCGAAAGGATCGGATGCTTCTATATAGATAAGCTAGGATAAAAAATACCGTTGTACTCAGCACAATAGCAGCTCCCGATGCAATGGGATAATAAAAAGAAATATAAAGGCCTATCATGCTTCCCCCTAGGGCAAAAGCATTACTCAGTATGAGTATGCCTCTTAGGGTTCTGGCTAGTGCCTGGGCTGTCACGGCAGGGATAATGAGTAGGGCGGTAGTGAGGAGTGTGCCCACTGTTTTTACAGCCGAAACTACGCTTAGGGCAATGAGCACCAGTAAAAGCGTCCTTAAAGCAGAGGGTCTTGCTCCGATAAGGCCAGCATAGGTGGCGTCAAACGAGCTCAGCTCTAGTTCTTTATGCAGGGCATATAAAAGGCCTAAGACTAATAGGGTAATACTTGAGATAAGCCATAGATCGCTTCCTTGAACGCCTAAAATACTGCCAAATAAGATATGTGTAAAATCCTTAAAAGATTGCGTATAGCTCATCATGGCAATTCCCAGAGCTAGCATCGCGCTGAGGACTACCCCGATGGCGCTATCTTCTCTCAGATGGTTCTTCCTAACAAAAAAACTAACACTACAGGCGGTAATGAGGCTAGCCCCCAGAGCCCCCCAAAATAGTTGAAATCCCATTAGATAAGCAAAGACTACACCTGGTAAAATCGTATGCGATAAGGCCTCTCCCATAAATGACATGCGCCTTAAGACAAGGTAGGTGCCGATGCTCGCACAGTTGAGACTAGCTAGGCTAGCCACCAAAAAAGCTTTTTGCATGAAAGGATAGCCCCAAGGCTCTAGGAGAATATCAAGTAGCATGGTAAGATAAAGAATGTTTTTAGATAGGTAGGGAGGCTTATGTATAGATTTGTCTACCTTCTTCTAGATGGAGGATGATATCAAAGCCTGAACGCAGGCAATGCGTATCATGTGTAGCCATGAGAACGGTTTTTCCTTCTTGTCTTAGGGTGTCTAGTATGCCTTCTATCAGTACTTGGGTTTGGCTATCAATAGCATTTAAGGGCTCATCCAAGAGTAAGAGCTGGGCCTTATGTACGAGGGTACGGGCTAAGAGGGCCCTTTGCCGCTCTCCACCCGATAGTTGGTTTAGGGTGCGCTTGCGTAAATTACTGAGTTTTAAGAGATCTAGGGCTTCTTCTACGGCAGCATAGTCTTTAGGGCCTGGTTTTTGAAGCCATCCAAGATGCACATAGCACCCCGTTAAAATAAAGGATTCTACTAGAATAGGAAAGTCCCAGTCTATTTTTGTATTTTGAGGAAGATAAGACACTTGATGTTGGCAGGCCTTGGGTGGATGCCCAAAAAGAGAAATCTGCCCCTTAGTATAAGGAATGAGGCCGGCTATGGTTTGTAAGAGGGTAGACTTGCCAGCACCGTTTCTCCCTACAAGAGCAATCCGTTCTCCTCTCCTAGCCTCGATCGAAATATCTGCTAGGCTGTACGTTTTTGGATGATGTAAAGACTGAGTGTAAAGATGTTTTATGCATAGTGCAGGAGCCGTCGGATCTATATGGTGGTGTGTGCAGCGATAATAGGGAAAAGTCATAGGGTGGGTGCTTAGTCTTTTAAAGAAGAAGCGATGGTTTCAGCGGTGTAGTGCATCAGGGCCGTGTAGGCCTGTGCTTTTGCATGCAAGCTCTCTACCAGCAGAGGCTGGGCTTTGATTTTTGCCTCATAAGCTAGGTTTTTTATGAGCCTGTCCTCTTCTCGTGGGTCATAAAAGATGGCACGAATAGCCTTATCTTGGATGATTTTTAGCAAGTGTTTATAATGGCTAGCAGAGGGCTCTTCACTATGGGTGTGCAGGGTGGCTAAGACTTGGAAATGATAACGTTTTGAAAAGTGAGAGAGATTATCATGCTGGCAAATCAGATAGCGGCGTTCTAGAGGGATAGAAGATAGGGTATGCCTAATGGCCACATCCAGGTCTTTTAGCTCTTTTTTATATTGCGCTGCCTTCTCTTGATAAACAGGGCCCTCAGAGGGCATATGCGTGCAGAGTGCTTCACAGATCTTGTCTATCATGGCTAAGACCTGCAAGGGGTCCATCCAGGTATGAGGATCTTGTTCCAAGAGAGAATCTGTATGAGCGTTTGTTCCTAGTCCTGTAGGGTCTGATAGATAAATAAGCCTCTGGGGCCTCATAGTTTGCAGGGTATTTAAAAGATGCCCTTCAAACCCTTGGCCATGGGCAAAAATAAGGTCTGCTTTCTCAAGCCTAATGCAAATGTGGGGAGAAAGCTCAAATGCATGGGGGTCTGCCTCTTGAGGAATGAGAG
Organism: uncultured Opitutales bacterium; assembly: GCA_964511545.1. Lineage (GTDB taxonomy): Bacteria > Verrucomicrobiota > Verrucomicrobiia > Opitutales > CAZEFS01 > CAZEFS01. Next base: position 4,870 of record CAZEFS010000007.1, on the reverse strand, counting down.
TATCCACCGGATAATCGGGGCCCAGGATGTGTTTGAGCCAATCTTGTATCAGGCTTGTGGTACACACAATTTTTGCCCGTTCTTTTGCAATAGACGGGCAGCTTAGACTGATTGTCAGGCTAAAAATAATAAGAAAGATTCGGCACATATGGATAAGGATTTGATTGAAAAAGATACAAGGGCTTTACTTTCAGGATATTACGAAAAAAAATAAAGGAGAAATCAATGGCTTATGCGCTTTAGCCTAAGTTTCGTCCGTCTGCATACAAATAGGCTTGATTAGATTTTTTAAACAGTAAAGATATTTTTTTAAAAAGCAAATCCATGGACAATACGATACATTCACAGCCCATACCTTCTGCTGAGGAAGCTCAACCTTCTATCCCCAGTTCAGAAGAGCCTTTAGATGCAAACTTGAATGATGCTCCTATGAATTTATTAGATACAGGGGCTTTTGAAACGGTTCAGGCCTTGCAATTAGAGCTTGAACAGCAAAAAATCCTTACGCTTAGAGCTTTGGCAGATTTAGATAACCATCGAAAACGTACCCTCAAGGAAAAGGAAGATCTGCGAAAATTTGCCGTTTCAGGCCTAGTGGAATCGTTGCTTCCAATATTAGATAACTTTGAACTCGGCCTAAAAAATGTCCCTCTAGAAGCTCCAGCTTCTTTTGTGCAAGGTTTTCAAATGGTTCAGGAACAACTTTCCCAAATCCTAAAAGACTTTGGGCTATCCTCAGTCGATCCTCAGAACGAAGTGTTTAACCCGAATACTCAGGAGTGCGTCGCGCACTTGCCGCACGAGACTGTACCGGAAAACCATATCATCCAAACGATACGCAAGGGATATATTTTGCAGGATAAACTCTTGCGCTCGGCATCTGTTTTGGTTTCTAGTGGAGCAAGCGTGGAGGCAGCTCCAGGCCAGACATTAGCTTAAGCTCTGCACAAAAATAGTATCTTATGTTTCATTCATATTTAGCACCTCTATACTATGGCACAAGAAGATTATTATAAACTATTGGGGGTTTCCAAAGATGCTTCTGCGGAAGAATTGAAAAAAGCTTATCGTAAAAAAGCTCTCGAATTTCATCCTGATAAAAACCCAGGCAATAAAGAAGCGGAAGAGACCTTTAAAAAAATTTCCGAAGCCTATGATGTGTTGAAAGATCCGCAAAAGCGTGCAGCCTATGATCGATACGGGCATAATGCCTTTCAAGGGGCTGGCACCGGTTACGCGGGAGGGCACGATCCTTTTGATATATTTAATGAAGTCTTTAGCGGTGGAGGAATGGGCGGCATATTTGAAGAATTTTTTGGAGGAAGGTCAGGCGGGCGAGGCAAGACCAGAGCCCAAAGGGGTAATGACCTGCAGTATGATTTAGAAATTACACTTTTAGAGGCTGCAGCAGGTATTGAGAAGGAAATCCAGTATCGCTGTGCAAATACCTGCGAGGCTTGTAAGGGCAGTGGTGCAGAAGCTGGAAGCCAGCCTAAAAATTGTAAGACGTGTGGAGGGGTAGGCCAAGTCACTGCTTCTCAGGGCTTTTTTAGCGTCCGCCAGACTTGCCCTGCCTGTCGAGGGCAAGGGAAGGTAGTGGATAAGCCTTGCAAACCCTGCCAAGGCCAGGGACGAAAAGGCGAGATTCACAAAGTGAAGGTGAAAATACCTCCTGGAGTAGATACTGGCTCTCAGTTACGCTCTTCAGGGGGAGGGGATGCTGGAGTCAACGGCGGCCCTCATGGAGACTTATACGTACAGATTCATGTGAAAGACCATGAGTTTTTTGACCGGGAAGAGCATGATCTTCTTTGCACGGTGCCTATTCGCTTTACCTTGGCGGCCTTAGGGGGGGATATTGAGATACCTACTCTAAGGGGAAAAGCTCAGTTGAAAATTCCACCGGGCACTCAGGCGGGTACTATCTTTAGGTTGAAAGGGCACGGCATGCCTCACCTTCGAAATCCTGGAAAAATAGGCGACCAGCTCGTACATATAGAAATAGAAGTGCCCACAAAACTCAGCGAAGAGCAACGAGAAAAGCTAGAATCCTTTGCCATTGCTTGTGGAGATCACGGGGAGAATTCAAAAATTTCTAGCTTTATCAAGAAAATAAAGCGCTCCTTTCGCTAAAAACCTATGCACTTTCAAAATCGAAAACTGCATACCCTAGAATCGACTAAGGAGCTAAGAGAAGACTTAAGGCAGCAGGGAAAGACCTTTGTCCTGACCAATGGGTGTTTTGATCTTTTTCATCCTGGCCATCTCTATTACTTGGAGAAAGCTGCGATCTTGGGTGATAGCCTCTGGATAGGATTAAATAGCAAAGAAAGTATCCAGGTAATAAAAGAACCTAAGCGCCCCTTGCAAAGCGATCTAGAAAGAGCCTATGTTTTGAGCGGTTTAGCCTGTGTAAAGGGTATATTTATATTTAAAAGCCCTTGGCTAGATAAGGAAATCCTTGAGTTAAGGCCGGATATTTATGTTAAAGCTGGAGATTATACCTTGGAAACCCTAAATGCGGAGGAGCGCAGTGCTTTGGAGGCAGTAGGCTCAAAAATTTGTTTTGTCCCCTTTCTTGAAGGCTATAGCACTACAAAACTCATCCAGACTATTCAGAATAATTCACTATGACGCTACGTTTCCGCACAACCTTAGACCTTTCCTACCTAGAAGCGATAGAGGCTTATATCTATAGTTTCGTTGAGTCTCCTTGGGTGCTATTTTTTGAAAAGCCAAATGATCGTATTTTTACCCTGGATGGTTATTTCCAAAGTCAAGATACCCTATGCCCAGCCTGGAAAGCCCTGAAAGCAGCCTGTTCACTTCCGGAAAATCCTTATCAAATAGAAACACTTCAAGATGCAGACTGGCAAAATGCTTACAAGGCTTTCTTAAGGCCTTGGTCATACGAAGTCTTACACTGGGTGCCTTTATGGCAAAAGGGAGACTATTCTCAGCCAGAAGGGCATTATATTTTATGGGTAGACGCAGGTATGGCCTTTGGTACCGGTGCGCATGAAACCACCCAGCTGTGTGGACGACGCCTAGTTGATTTTTATGCCCACCACCCCAAGGGGAAGCAATCAACTATTATCGATGCTGGCTGTGGCTCTGGTATTCTAGCGCTTTCGGCTGCTCTTTTAGGATTTCAAGAGATTTATGCGTTTGATAATGACCCTCAGGCAATTATAGTGTGTAAAGAAAACGCCGAGCTCAACAACTTAGCAGAAAGGGTGAATTTTCAGGTGGCTCATCTTCAGGAAGGCCTGCATCACAGAAAAGCAGATTTATTGCTCGCAAATATTCAAGCTGATGTTTTGCTGCCTCAGCTGGAAAGTTTATTGGAGGCTATTGCTCCAGGAGGACAGCTTGTTTTAAGTGGTGTTTTAGCTGCAGAAATAGATAGAGTGCGTAAAGCTTTTGAGGAAGGTGCAAACCGTGTTTGGGCAGGTACAGCTTTTAAAAGTACTAGCTTTTTGGCTGGCGAGTGGGGAGACTTGTGTCTAGAGCGTTTAGACCGTTAGTTTTTCAGAATAGGCTCTGATTGACCTATAACTTTTAAGCTTCTTCCTGCTAAGAAGCTAGGCCTCCAAAAAGGTCCTCGCGGGTTCAATCCGGCTCTATCCGCCTAGGCTATCTGAGTTTGGTGAGAGTTCGCGCACATTTGAAATACATAGATCCTATGATTCTTGAGTGCGCAAACCTTAACTGCATTTACTAGGCTATTCAAAACCCTTCACGTAAGAGTCTTTGTTGATTGACAATATCGGATCTTTTTCATCAACAGCTAAGCCATAAATGGCTTTTTGATGTTTAACATAGGCCCATGCTTTATCACCATAGCTGTAAT
>CAZEFS010000007.1:0-1007 GCA_964511545.1 uncultured Opitutales bacterium | reverse complement strand
CCACCACTCAAAGCCATAATTCACAAACCCAGACCCTATGGCTGCATGTAGTAAGATCAGTCTATTCTTTCTTTAGACCTCTTGGGAAACCCTTGTCTTTTGTGTCTTAAGTTCATCAAAAATAGACTCAGTCTTCGCTCTATGAGCTACCTGTCTCCCGACGTGTCAGGCGTAGCTCATAGAGCGAAGACTGAAGCTTCAGCGTAGTGGAGACGCCCGGCAGGCCAAGCAAGATAATACGTGGTTCTGCAAGAGGTCTATTAGAAGCAAACACCGTATTAGCAAAACGGGAGTGATCAGGAGCCTGAACCTCGCTGTAGGGGGGAGGGGGGTTAGTAGAGGATTTCTTCTTTTTTGAAGAAGAAAGACCTAACTTGCCCTTTCTTAGCCCATTTTGATAATGAAAGATTGTTATAAACTGAGGTTTATGAACCTTAGCTAAGATGATCCGGGGGGCCTGCCGCCCGTAGCTTTAGCGTAGGGAGGGGGGTGCAAACACCTTTGTTTTCCTCCTTTTTTTCATTTTTAAAAAAGCAGTGAGAACATCTTTTTTTAAAATGAGCTTGCAAAAACCTAGAAGGCTGATTTGAATGTAAAAGAACAAAAATAAATTATGGGTTCCGGTTTATAAAAGTTGAAGCAAAAAGTCAAGCCTAAAATTTAAGAAAAAATCACAGTACCTGATAAACAAAACTTAAAGCACATAGGAAGCGAAGCCTGATGCGACTTCACCAAGTCTACAACGTAACTTTTTTCACCTTCGCTTGTCAAGCTACAGCGTAATTTCATTCGCCTCCGCCAAGGCTTCGTCGTAATTTTAGCTCTAACCGGCACACGTGGGGGAGGCCTGCCGCCCGACGTGTCATGCGTCTCCCTACGGTTCCTAATTACGCTGTCTTCTCTATGTTGAGCCTCAGGAGATAAAAAGCCCCCTTAGGCAAGAAAGCTCCGGCAGACAGGTAGTTCGGCTTGTCGCCCGTAGCTCAAGGAGCGTAGGGGGAAGAACG